>DATCJN010000019.1:0-8813 GCA_036562755.1 Clostridia bacterium
GTTCTTAGATGTCCAAAAAACAAGCGACCAAAACGAGATAAAAGAAAAATATAACGAACTGATACGAGCCGCCGAAGAGTTTTTTAAAAGGCTGGATATTTTTGAATATCTTACCAAATCTTCCGTTTTAGGCACCAATTATCTGTTAATGCCTTCTAAGAATCTCGTGTCCCAAGAATACGCGGCGCTTAGCAGCGCTATAAACTCTATAACTCACAGAGCAAAGAGCGCGCTAAACAGCATTAAAGAACATAAACTAAATGAGCAAAAAGAAATAATTTTTAGAATCCAAATGGGAAACATAATCGGCGGTTATTTAGGCATGCCCGCTCAAGAGGTTCCCGAATTAGAAGCGGAATATGAAGTTCCCGTAAATCCCGATATTGTTTCTCCCGGCGATGAAGACGGCGAGGGCGATGAAGAAGACAAAAACTACAACGCAAAAAATCAAGCATACCAGCTCTATGAAAATTTCCTGAGCGGATTAAAAGACATAGTCGAAAACGATACGCTATCATCTAATAACTTGTTTTACGCTTACAACGAGTATATGGTAAGAAAGGCCTACGAGTATCTTACTAGCGACGGAAATTTTACCCCCATTGACAGAAATAAAGAAATTCAAGAAAAGAAAGAGTTGGAAGCCTATATCCAAAAATTCAACGCCTCGATAAAGGACGGCAAATTGGTCTTAGACGCGATGCTGCCCTTTGAGATAGTTATTAATACAAGCTATTCTACCGTTATCACTAAAGATATATATAACGAATATTTTAAGCCATATTTTGACGACAAGGAGCAGGCGCGACTAGAAGGGTTGATAGAAAATATTAACCAAAAGCTAAGCAGATACTCTTCTGCCCAAATATTGCTTTATAATCTGCCCGCAGAATCAATTGCCGCTTTGGCGCAAGCCATTTTGGCGCAAGCCATATCTTCTCCCATGCCATTGCCCGAACCATTGCCCGAACCGGTGTTGCAAACCATTAAAACACGGCACGCTCAATCCCAACAAGAGAAATTTGCCGAGTTTGCGCAGTTTTATAACGAGCTAAAAAAAGATTTTAAAGAGTTCGCGCCCAGAATCAAGACTTTGGACTCTTTGATAAAAAATACTAACTTTATTACCGCTATCGAGGCGCACGGGCTTAACGATTCTCAGGCAAAGAAAATTCAAGGTTTCGTATTCACATCCCGTTATATGCTAAACTCATACATTACCCAAGCGCGCTTCTTGATAGAAAACGACGATCTGTCAACTAATTATTCTGCGCCCGAGTCGTTAGGCAAGGGCTACGGCGCGATGGAATTTATCTTCGCGCTATCGGGAGTAATAATATTAATATACGGCATAGTTTTGGCGTCCGGGACAATAGCCGGAGAACACTCCGACGGCACGATGAAGCTGCTGTTAATAAGGCCTCATACCCGCGGGAATGTTTTGCTGGCAAAGTTCTTGACGATAAGTATTGTGTTGTTAGGATTCTTCGCGATTAATTTCTTATTGACATTCTTAATAGGCGGTATCGGTTGGGGATTTACCGGCGCTAATATGGCTTTGTCTATATTTAACAGCAAAAGGGCGCTGGTGCTTCATCCCGCCGCAGTCGTGTTTTTCCTGCACCTGTTTGAATACCTGGAAGCTTTGGTCTATGCGCTGATAGCCTTGACTATTTCCACGCTGTTTAGATCCCGCAGCGGAGCTACGGCCGTATCTATGCTGGTCTATTTTGTGGCGTTTATACTAGACGCGCTATTGTCCAGCTTTAGCTGGTATAAATATATAATCTTTAATAACACTAATTTGTTCCAATACATGAGCAGCACGGGCCCGGCAATCGCGGATTTGACGCTGTGGTTTTCGCTTACGGTTACCCTGATATATGTGGCGGCCATGGCTGTCATTTGTTACTGTACCTTTGCAAAACGAGACGCAAACTAAAAAAATAAAGCCCCGACATTTCGGGGCTTTTTTAAAAATTAAGCGCAAAACGAGCATATTTTTTATAGCTTTGACCAAAATATTGTAGCTGGAAATAAACTTTAGTTTTTTTGTTTTAACCTTAAAAAACAGTTTACAATTATTGACATAATGAATATAATATTTGCGATTATATGGTATTTATTAGGAGTGCTTAATGGATAAAAAGCCCGAATACGTTCTCTGCCCCAGATGCGAATTAAACTACTTTATACCTAACAAAAACCAAAAATACTGCACAATTTGCCTGGCCGAAATGAACAAAGCTGATCCCAGCATACTGATACCCGAAGACGAAGACAGCGATTTAGAGGTTTTGTGCCCCGTATGTAAAATCAATTATATGGCGCCTGACGAAGAAATGTGTTTTATGTGCGCTAAAGAACATAAAAAAGAGCCCGAAGAAAACGATGTCGATTGGGATAAAATTGACGAGCCTCCTGTCGAAGACGAACCTATGGAAATACCTCTTGACGAGCTGGAAGAGCAAGAGCTCGAAGAAGAAGACGAAGAATTGCAAGACGAGTTTGAGGACGAGTTCTTTGAAGATTATGACGACGAAGACTTCGACGACGAAGAAGACGAAGATGACGAAGACGAAGAAGATGATGAAGACGATGATTTTTGATATATATAAAATAAGGTAAGCATTAGCGCTTACCTTTTTTTCTATATCTCATATAAAAATTTTTTTCCTATTTGTTCTTTAAAGATATACCCCTTGTTTCTTCAATCACCTCATAAATTAAACCCTTCATTCTCCTCTCCAATATTTTTATGCCCCTTCAATTAACATTTTGTCCGCTACCAACGCGATAAACTCGCCGTTAGTAGGTTTTTCGTTATTGCTATAAACTTTTACGCCGAAAAGCGAATTGATGTTTTCTATCTTCCCCCTATTCCAAGCCACTTCAATAGCGTGGCGGATAGCGCGCTCTACCTTAGAAGAGCTGGTGTCAAACTTTTGCGCGATAGACGGATACAGCTTTTTGGTTATGGAATTGATTATTTCAGGATTTTCGATGGTCATTTTAATGGCCTCTCTTAAAAATTGGTAGCCCTTGATATGCGCCGGAATGCCTACCGAGATAAAAATGTTGGTGATTTTTTCATCTGTGGACTTTTGTCTTGAGCGTTTTAAGGGTTCGGCCATTCTGTAATCGGACATTATCTTGTCCATTATTCCGTTTTCTTTAACTAAGGACTCGTCGTTGACTATGCTTAATAGCCGCTTTTTCAAAATCATAAAGTCAAACGGCTTTATCATGTAATACGACGCGCCTAGTTTTAGCGCCTTAAGTATAAAGCCTTCTTGGCTTAGCGCGCTAAGAATCAAGAATTTGGGAACATGCTCTTTTGCGGCTTCCATAACCCCGAATCCATCGAGCTCGGGCAAGACGATGTCAAGGATGACTGCGTCAGGCCTAAACTGCTCGATCTTGGATACCCCGTCCAATCCATCGCTAGCGGTCATGACAATCTCAAAATCTTGTTCTTTTTGGAAAAATTCTTTTAGCATAGCGGTAATTTGCGGGCTGTCTTCGATAATGCCTAATTTGATTTTTCGCATCTTTCCCTCCTTTATCAATAATTAAAGAATAACACAAATAATGATAAAATCAAAGATATTACGTATAAATATTGTAAAAAATTAAGAATATTTTACAAAATTATTTAATATTTTGTCGAAATCACTATATATAACCGTATATTTTTAGATTTTATACTATATATTGTATTTTATTACGAATTTTTATACCTTTTTAAAAAAACATCCGCTCCTAGTCGGAGCGGATGTTTCTATTGATTTTGATATTTATTAGTCAACAGGTCTTACGTAGTAGTTGCCTCTGTTCTTGAGAAGGATTTTTGTGCCTTCGACTATAGCTGTCAAAGGATTAGGAGAAATCTTTATCTCAAGACCGAGTTGCTTGTTGAAGAATTCGTCTACTCCGTCGATTAATGCGCAGCCGCCGTTGAGAGTAATACCGTTTTCAATAATATCCGCCGACAATTCTGCGGGAGTAGCCTGTAATGCCTTCAATACCGTGTTGGCGATTTGGATGAAAGGAGGTCTTAAAACGTCTCTGATTTCGGACTGTTTTAATTCAATCTTTCTAGGTAGACCGGACAAGACGTCGCGACCGTTTGCGAATGTGATCTTATCTTCAGGCAATTGAGCGCGCAAAGTACCGATTTCTTCCTTGATGCGCTTTGCGGTTATCTTGCCTATCAATAAACCGTGGTTGTATTGTACATAGTTGATTATTTCGTTGTCGAAATAGTTTCCTGCGATACGGATGGATTCGCTGACAACTATATCGCCCAAGGACAATACGCCTATATCCGTAGTTCCGCCGCCCATGTCTATAACCATGGAGCCGTTGGAGCTGTAGATATCCAAGCCTGCGCCTATGCCGCCCGCTTTAACTTCTTCCTCGATAAATACATCGGGAACGCCGAGCTTTTGAGCGAGTTGAATCATAGAGTCGCGTTCGATTTGAGTTACTTCGGAAGGGCAGCAAATCAAGCAGGTTGATTTGGTAAGGTCGATATCGGTGTTCTCGGCTTTTTTGAGCGCTAATTCAATAAGTTTCTTAGCGGCTTCCATATCCGAGATAACGCCTTGTTGCAACGGGCTTACTATTTTTATACCCTTGTGGTTTCTGCCTATCATTTTTTCGGCGCTTGCGCCTACGGCAAGAACTTCGCCTGTATAATAATCGAACGCTATAACGGAAGGTTCGTTGAATATAATTCCTTCGCCTTCTACATACACAAGCAAGTTAGCAGTGCCCAAGTCTATGCCAATTTTAGCTGCGGTTTGTGTTCTCTTCATAGAGTTTTGGATTTTTACAGGTTGTTGTTCTTGTTCGTTTACTTCTACTTTGTCAAATCTCTTTTTCATAAGTCACCCCTTTATAATTGAAGTGGATTAACCAAATAGTTACCACGGTTCTTAAGCAAGTATTTCGCGCCTTCGGCAACACAGGTTAATGGATTGTTGGCAACTCGAACGGGCACTTGTATACGAGAGCTTATAAATTCTTCTATGCCTCTGATTAAGGAGCCGCCGCCTGTTAACAATATACCGTTGAGGTAAATGTCTGCGGACAATTCAGGAGGCGTATCTTTTAATACAGCTGCAATGAGTTTTACGATTTCTTCGTATGTAGGCAGGATGATTTCTCTGATATCTTCGGTCGAGATATCAACATACTTAGGAATACCTACTACGATATCGCGGCCTGCGTAACGATTGACTACGACGGGAGCGTTGTTGCGCAAGTCCGCCAAGTCTATCTTGCATCTTTCTGCCGTCAATTCGCCGACTTCGACTTTTTGGTTTTTCTTGATGAACTTAATGATTTCGGAGTCGATATAGTTACCGGCTCTTCTTATCGTTCTGGAGAGAACGATGTCGCCAAAGGACAATACGCCTACGTCGGTAGTGCCGCCGCCGATATCGACTATCATCATACCTTTAGCTCTGAAGATGTCCAATCCTGCTCCGAGAGCTGCTGCCTTGATTTCTTCTTCGATAAAGACATCATTGATACCCATGGTTTTTGCCAATTCGATCATAACGTCTCTTTCAATCTTGGTAACTTCGGACGGGCAGCAAATAACGGCAGTCGAAGCTGACATTTGTTTTTCGGTTATATTTTCTATTTTTCTTAATACGTAAGTTAAAAGCTCTTTTGCGGCGTGCATATCGCTGATAACGCCGTTTCTTAGAGGCTTAATAACGGCTATTTTGCTGTGAGCCTTGCCTATCATTTGATGCGCGTCAGCGCCGGCGGCTACTATTTTACCGCTTTCATAGTCAAAGGCTACAACTGACGGTTCGTTAAAAATTATACCTTTCTTTTCGACATAGACCAATAAATTGGCTGTGCCGAGGTCAATTCCAATTCCCATTCCTTCCATAGTTGTTCCTCCTAATAATCACCGTAGTAATGTTGTTTTTCATTCTTCAATAACCTCTTGGTTCCGTCAATTACGGCGTTAATGGGATTAGAAGCGACTTTAACTTGGACATGAGTTATATCTTCAATATACTCCTTAATGCCCTTGATCAAAGAGCCGCCGCCTGTTAGCAAAATGCCGTTATCGACCAAATCGCCCGATAATTCCGGAGGGGTGATTTCCAAGGTGGCTATCAAGGTGGACTTGATAGATTCGAAACAATCAAGAAGGATTTCTCTTACTTCTTCAGGAGTGATTACGTCCATTCTAGGCAAGCCCGTAACGAGGTCGCGACCCATAGCGTTATAGGTTATAACATTGCCTTCGTCGTCTCTAGGATAATCGCCCGTTAGGGAAGCTAGAGTTATCTTGATTTTTTCTGCCGTTTGAGGTCCGATTTCAAGCTTATATTTTTCTTTTACATAGTGCATAATTTGCTTATCAAAATACTCGCCAGCAACTTTGGTAGATTTTGATAAAACAACGTCGCCCAATGACAATACTCCAAAGCTTGTCGTACCTCCGCCAATGTCAATCACCATATGACCGGCAGGCGCGTAGATATTTATTCCCCCACCTATTGCCGCTGCTTTGATTTCCTCTTCAATACGAGTATCTTCTACACCCAACTCTTTGCCTAAAATAACAATTGCCTCTTTTTCAGTTTCCGTGATTTCGGAAGGCGTGCAAATCAGCAATCTATTAATCTTGCTTGTCCCAGAAGTGAATATTTTTTCAAAGGTAAAGAGCAAGATTTCGCGAATAATATCAATATCCGCTATTACGCCCCCGTTAAGCGGTTTGATAACTTCAACCTTGTCGTGAACCTTGCCGACTAGTTGCGCAGCATCAAATCCCACTGAAACGACCTTTTTTGTTTCTTTGTCGATCGCGATAACCGACGGTTCTTTAAAGACGGTACCCCTACCCTCTACATAAATGCGGAGATTAGCCGTACCTAGATCAACGCCAACGTTAATCTTACCATTTTGATTTTCGTTTTCAGTCATAAACTTCCTCCTTTAGTAGTCTTACATTTTTTGATTAGCCAATGGTTGGGTGTTGGGCTGATAGGTGTATATCTCAATTTTGCTTAAGCATTTTAACTTAAGGCAAAATGTGGTCAATGTTTATAACTTGCTTTTATTTTTATGCGTCTTATCAAATTTCGCTTATATACTATCAATAAATTTTTAAATAATTTTTGGGATCAAACGCATCTTATTTTTCGCTTTTGTATGTTTTTAGGGAAAAAAAGAAATAAGAAAATTAAAAAATTATCTTATTTTCTTTAAATACAAGAGCAAAAAAATTGCAATGCTTTTATCCCAAAATTTGTAAAATTTGTAAATTTTTGTCTTAAATATATACAACAATATTATATAATAACAAATAGGGTATTGCAATACCCTTTTTTAAAAATTTTTCAGCGCTCTGGATATTCATAATCGTTCAAGATGTTGTGTTTTTGAGTGGTTTTTTACGGCCGCGATACTACTTTTTGTAAACGAGTCGGCTTTTTTTGAAAAAAATTTTTATAAATAATTTAGAATTTTTATAAAATTTTATCTTGTTGTTTTCAAAAAATTATTTTTAAAATAAAATGCTTGATTATAATTGTTATTTATGTTAAATGGTAGAATATGTATTCGCTTTTACTGGTTATAATTTATTTGGCCTTTATCAGTTTAGGCCTGCCCGATTCTTTGATAGGTTCGGCTTGGCCTATTATGCATTTAGAATTAGATGTCCCCATCTCTTACGCGGGCATTATTACTATGATAATTTCTTTTGGAACAATTATATCCAGTTTGATGTCGGATAGACTTACCAAAAGATTTGGCGCAAATTTAGTTACGGCTACGAGCGTGCTCATGACGGCGGTGGCGTTATGGGGTTATTCGATATCCTCAAAGTTTTGGATGTTGTGCGTTTTTGCCATTCCTTACGGACTGGGCGCAGGCGGAGTGGACGCCGCGCTTAATAATTACGTGGCTCTGCACTACAAGGCGCGTCATATGAGCTGGCTGCATTGCTTTTGGGGAGTGGGCGCGTCCATAAGCCCTTATATTATGGGATACAGTTTAACTACAAGATTAAGCTGGCCGGGAGGTTTTAGGATAGTTTCTGTTATCCAATTAACCCTAACCGCCGCTTTATTTTTAACGCTGCCGTTATGGAAGATTAACAAAAATTCTAAAGAAAAGGCAGTTAAACAACCAAAAAGATTTAACGAATTATTTCAAATTAAGGGCTTGCCCTTGATACTCATAGCTTTCTTTTGTTACTGCGCCGCGGAATCTACCGCAATGTTGTGGTCGAGCAGTTATTTGGTTAAATTTAGAAATATGGGCGAGGAAATCGCGGCGATGCTGGCTTCGCTGTTTTTTCTGGGGATAACTTTCGGGCGGTTTGTCTCGGGATTTATTTCTGAAAAATTAGGCGATAAAAATATGATCCGCCTTGGCGTAAGTATTATGTTTATTGGAATTTCTCTAATAGCTATACCCGATAAATATAACATCTGCTCTATGATAGGCTTGGTGGTTACAGGGTTAGGCTGCGCGCCCGTATATCCTTCTATTATACATTCTACGCCGCAAAATTTCGGAAAAGAAAACTCTCAAGCCATAATAGGCGTGCAAATGGCTAGCGCATATATGGCCTCTACTTTTATGCCGCCTTTATTCGGACTTTTAGCGCAAGTTAAACTCATAGGACTGTTTCCGCTTTATTTATTCTTCTTTACTATGTTATTATTAATAATGACGGAACGGCTTAATAAAGTAGTGGCTATTACCAATGAGAAAAAGGCAAATGGTTTAAATGACCAATAAGGCGAATTCAAAAAATTTTATAAAAC
>DATCJN010000027.1:0-17527 GCA_036562755.1 Clostridia bacterium
TAGATACAGACAAGACGAGCAGAAAGTAAGAGTGCAAAAAATTGATAAGGGATACAGAGTAGAATTTTTTGAAAAACAGCGAGCCGTAACTCCCGGTCAATATGTGGTCTTTTACGATGATACCAATTGTTTGGGCGGCGGCGTAATCGAAGAAGTAATAAAATAGATTTTTCCAAAAAAATCTTTTCAACGTTTTAAGTATAAATTATTTTAAAATAGCACACTCTTAACTATAGTTAGGAGGTGCTATATGCCGTATTATTTTCCAATCGGATTGATATTATTAGGTATTGTTTTAGTTTTGATGCTATTCGGTGTCACACAACGCCTATTTGACAAATTAAGAATTTCCACCTTGTGGGCAGTTATATTAGTAATTGCTATCGGCGCGGGATATTTTATTCCTAACATAAGAGTAACAAATGTGTTCTCTTTTAACATCGGTGGATTTATTATACCCTTAATAATATGTTTGTATTTGCTGTTCTCAATAGGCTGGACATCAGACATGCTTAGAGCCTGGATATCTACGATAGTAACCGCAGGCGTAGTGCTCTTGTTATATTGGGTTCTTCCCACCAACACGCTTACTATGCAAATAGTTGCCGCGGTAATCGTAGGTATAGTCGCGGGCGCTTTGAGTTACTTAATTGGACGAAGCAGACGCGGAGCGTTTTTCTCCTCTGTAATGGGTATTTTTATAGGCGAAACAATAAGATTTTTGATTAACTATTACGGAAGAGGATTGGACGTAAGATTAGGTCTTGGCGTAGGCACGATGTTTGATACCATTATCATAGCTTCGTTATCGGCATTCTTACTAGCAATAGCCATAGGCGAAATCAGAGAAAGAATGGTAACCGAAGCAAGAGGAAGACGCAGATACAGCTATGAAGCGGGCGAATTTTATGACCGCGACAGATACAGAGGATATCAAAACACCGATTCTTATGCCGACAGCCATTACAATAATATAGCGGAAAGCGAACACCCTGAAGATTATAACGACTATTTCAGGGACTAATTAACGACTATATCCTAAAATATTATATCCCCCCCTTCAAAAACGGCTGTTATAATTAATAACAGCTGTTTTTGATTGTCCAAAATAAAATATCAAAGCGTTTATTTTTTGACGCCGTTATGGTATTATTTTATTGGCTAAATATTAATCAGACTAGGAGTATTGTATTGAAACCCACCGTCGCAATAGTAGGCAAACCAAATACCGGAAAATCAACATTTTTCAATAGAATAAGCGGTCGTAGAATCTCAATTGTGCATGACATACCCGGCGTTACTAGAGATAGAATTTTTGCCGAGGCCGATTGGGCGGGGCATAATTTTAACCTTGTGGATACGGGCGGATTGGAGCCTAATTCCGAGGACCAAATGCAACGCCATATAAGAAAACAGGCCGAGCTCGCTATCGCTACGGCAGACGTTATAGTTTTCTTTACAGATGTAAAACAAGGTATAACCGCTTCTGATTACGAAATAGCCGAATTACTAAGAACGGTAGGCAAGCCCGTTGTATTGGCAGTAAATAAACTGGACATTTATCAGCCTGATTTGTTGTACGATTTTTACAGCCTTGGTTATTCTGATGTTTACGGCATAAGCGCCGAGCAGGGTTTGGGAATAGGAGATTTATTAGACAAGATAGTCAGCTTTTTCCCTAAAATCGAAGCATCGGACGACGAATATGAGAATTATATAAAAATCGCCGTCGTGGGAAAACCTAATACGGGCAAATCTTCTTTAGTTAATAAGATCTTAGGCGAAGAAAGAGTAATAGTAAGCGATATCGCGGGCACGACTAGGGATTCAATTGATACTCCTGTGACTATTAACGGCGAGAATTATGTAATAATAGATACGGCGGGTTTAAGAAGAAAAAGGTCGGTCGACAGCGCTGTCGAGGCTATTAGCGCTATTCAAGCGATGAAATCTATTGAAAGAGCGGACGTAGTCTTGATAATGATGGACAGCTCGGAAAACGCTATTTCCGAGCAAGACGTAAGAGTGGCGGGATATGTTCATGAAAAAGGCAAACCCTCGGTGATTGTCATGAACAAATGGGATTTGGTAGATAAGGATACTTACACCATAGAAAGATATAAAAAAGAATTGGACGAAAAACTCAAATTTATGAGTTATTATAAAGAGGTATTTATATCGGCAAAAACAGGCAAGAGAATCGACAAATTGCTTGAATTAATAAAAGAAGTCTATCAAAACAGCCATCGTAGAGTATCGACGGGCGTGTTAAATGAAATAATTAGTAATGCGGTAGCCACAACGCCGCCGCCAACAAGCGCCGGAAGACAGCTGAAGATTTATTATGCGACTCAAACAAAAACAGCGCCGCCGACATTTGTTTTTTTTGTAAATGACTATAAGCTAATGCATTTTTCTTACGAAAGATATTTGGAGAATTGTTTAAGAAGCGCGTTAGATTTTTCGGGAACGCCGATATTATTACAACTAAAAAATAAAACCAAAGGTGATTAAATATGCCAGCCGGTATGATATTGTTTATAAAAATTGCGCTTTTAGTAGTTATTTCTTATTTTGTAGGCGGAATTCATTTTGCCGCCTTAATTTCCAAATTAAAAGGCGTAGATATAAAAACACTGGGAAGCGGAAACCCCGGCACGATGAATATGCTGAGAAATTTCGGCGTTTCAACCGCTGTGATCACCTTAATTTTGGACGCTCTAAAAGGCGCTATACCGGCGCTGGCGGGATATTTTTTGTTGCAAAACGATGAGATTCTAAAAGGCGCCATATCTTCAGCGCCGCAATGGTTAGGGTATTACTTGGCGGGCGGCACAAAGGCCGGAGTGTATATCGGGGGCATAAGCGTTATATTAGGGCATATGTTTCCTGTTTTAAAGAAGTTTAAAGGCGGCAAGGGGGTAGCAAGCAGCGTTGGCGTATTCTTGGTCGCCAATCCTGTAATCACGGTTATAGCTTTTATTATTGCTTTTTTATATTTATATTTTGGCAAATATGGCTCTGTGGCTTCGTTTATATTTTTGGCCGGCTCTTCCATAGCCGAAATTGTTTTGGCTGTAATTTTTAAAGATAATTTTCTAGTAATAATCTTAATAGTCAGCATGCTGGCTTTGATTCTTTGGGCGCATAGGTCAAATATTGTAAGACTATTCAATGGAACAGAAAGCGATATTAATATAAAAAGACAAATTCAAAAAAAGAAAGAAGGAAAACTTCTTAATTAGAGGGTTGTATGAAAAAAACGGCATTAATCACGGGCGCCAGCAGCGGAATAGGCTACGAGCTGGCCCATATATTTGCAAAAGACGGATATAATCTTGTATTGGTCGCAAGAAGCCAAGACAAATTAATTAATTTAAAACAGGAGATAGAGGCGTTCTCCAATGTACATATCATAACCAAGGATTTATCAAAATCTGAAGCCGCGCAGGAAGTATTTGACGAGGTCAAAAGCGCTGGACTTAAAATTGATGTCTTGGTGAATAACGCAGGTTTTGGGGATTTCGGTCAATTTGCCGAATCCAACCTTTCTAAAATCAGTTCCATGATAGAACTCAATATAGGCGCTTTGACAAAACTGACCAGATTGTTTTTGCCTGAAATGATTGAGCGAAAAAGCGGAAAGATTCTTAACGTGGCCTCTTTGGGCAGTTTTCAGCCCGGGCCTTTGATGGCAGTTTATTACGCCTCAAAAGCGTATGTTTTGTCTTTTTCCGAAGCTATTGCCAGAGAACTTAAGGGAAGCGGCGTAACGGTTACTGCATTGTGCCCCGGCCCCACCAGAACCAATTTTCAAGAGGCGGCAAATTTGGGAATGTCAGGATTATTTGTGAATTTGCAGGTAGCCGAAGCGAAGAAAGTGGCTGAGTTTGGCTACAAAAAAATGAAAAAAGGAAAAGTTATTGCAGTGCCGGGATTCTTTAATAAAATAGCCGTAATCGGCGTCAAATTGCTTCCAAGAAAGTTTATTAGAAATATGGTTTATAATATTCAAAAGCAAAGGGACAAATAGTCTATTTTTAATCGGTATTGACTTTAATGTCCTTTATGTAATATTATAGTATTATGACAATAGGAAAAAAGATTTCCCCTTCGTTAGAAGATTATTTGGAAGCAATATATAATTTAAGAAGGCTGAATTCCAGCGTTAGAGTTACCGATATCGCTATAGAATTAGGAATTGCAAAACCAAGCGTAAATAACGCCATTAGCTTATTAAAAGAAAAAGGTTTTGTAAACCAAGAGAGATACGGTTTAGTGGAATTGACCGAGGCGGGAGAAAAACGCGCCGAATACATTTTGTCTAAACATACTAATATAAAAGCTTTTTTAATTAAGGTTTTAGGAGTGGACGAAGTAACGGCAGAAGTCGAGGCTTGCAAGATAGAGCATGTTATAAGCGACGATACTGTTTCAAGAATGAAATTATTGGTTAATAAGATAGAAGAAGATAAATATAAATAACCTTCTTGTTAGAAGGTTATTTTTTTAGGTTTCAGATTATTTAATTTAAATATATTATTTTACACTAGACTGTTAAAGTATTTTTTGCTACAATAGCATCGAGAGGTAATTCGTATGTCGTCAAAATTCAAATCTCCTCAAGCGGATAAACTGTTTCAAGCTATTTTGTCCTTAAAAGACCTTGACGATTGCTATGATTTTTTTGAGGATCTATGCACGGTTGCAGAGCTTCGCGCAATGATTCAAAGATTTGAAATAGCGCTTATGCTGGACCAAGGCATGATTTATACCGAAATAACCAAAAAGACGGGCGCAAGCGCGGCCACCATTAGCCGCGTTCATAAATGTTTAAACTATGGGGAAAATGGTTACAGAAGAGCGATAGAGAGACTTAAAGGCAAAGAATAACAGTGGATTGGTCTATATTAAACGAGGAACAACGACAAGCTGCGCAATGCACAAAAGGGGCGGTTTTAGTTACGGCGGGAGCAGGAAGCGGCAAGACCAGGCTGTTGACTTACCGTATTCTTAACATCATTGAACAAGGCGTCAACCCTTATAATATTCTAGCTATTACTTTCACCAACAAAGCTGCAAATGAAATGAAAAACAGGCTAAGCCGACTCGTTCCCGATATAAAATATATGTGGGTAATGACCTTTCATGCGCTTTGCGCTAGAATATTAAGGGAAAATATAGATAAGCTGGAAGGCTATAATACCAATTTTTCAATATACGACGATGCCGAACAGACAAGAGTATTAAAAAACATTATCAGCAGTAAAAATTTAGATCCTGATAAATATTTAAAGACTGTTCAATTTTTAATTTCCGACTCAAAAAATAATGGATTTACTTTAGAAGAATTTGCGATAGAATATCGCGATGTTTCTAATTTTGAGTTAATTTACGATATTTACGAAGCCTACGAAAAGCAAATGAAAGCGAGCAACGCTTTGGACTTTGACGATTTGCTTTTGAAGGCTAGAATTTTGCTTGAATCCAACGGCGAGGTTTTAGAAAAATACTCAAAAAGATTTGAATATATAAGCGTTGACGAGTTTCAGGACACCAACAAAATTCAATATCAAATCGTCAAATTATTGGCGTCCTATCATAAGAATATTTTTATAGTGGGCGATGAGGACCAAAGCATTTACGGTTGGCGCGGCGCCAATATTAAAAATATAAAAGATTTTATAAAAGATTTTGACGCAAAAGTTTTTAAATTAGAGCAAAATTACCGCTCGACCAAAAAAATATTGGAAGCCGCCAACCGCTTGATAGCGTATAATAGCGACAGAATCCCCAAAAAGCTCTGGACGGAAAACGAAGACGGGGTAAAGATAGAAAGATATACCGCTTTTAACGAAAGCGAGGAAAGCGAGTATGTGGCAAGCGCCATAAGAAGCTTGGTGGATTATGCGGGTTATAAATACGGCGATATTGCCGTTTTGGTTAGACTTAACGCGTTGACTCAAAATTTTGAGGAAAAATTTTTAAATTATAATATACCTTATGACATATTTGGCGGTATTAAGTTTTACTCTCGAAAAGAAATAAAAGATATATTGGCTTATTTGAATATTATCGCCAATCCAAACGACGAAAACGCTATTTTGCGTGTTATTAACTTCCCCAAAAGAGGCATCGGGGAAAAAGCCGTCGAGCAGCTCAAAAATTATTGCGCTATTCAAAATATCAGTATGAGAGAAGCTTTGATTGACTTAAGCAGTCAAGATATGCCCGATTCGCTTATTAACAAGCTTAGACCATTTGCCGACATCGTAAAGGATATTATCGACTATTATAACGCCAACGGCTTGCAAAAGACCTCCGAATACGTTGTCGAGCGCGCGGGCATGTGGGAAGTATATAGCGAAGATACAGAGGAAAATCTAAATAAAAAACTTAATATAAACCAGTTATTAAACTCAATAGCAAAATATGTGGTAGAAAACCAAACCGACGATATACATGATTATTTGACTTCTATCAGTTTGGAATCTGATATCGACACTTACGAAGAAGAAAATAACAAAGTCGTTTTGGCTACCGTGCATTCGGTTAAAGGGCTTGAATTTAACACGGTATTTATAACAGGACTGGAAGAAGGCATTTTTCCGATTTTGAGGGCCAGCGGCTATAACGACATTGAGGAAGAGCGGCGGCTTATGTATGTGGCGATAACGAGGGCGAAAAAACGGTTATACGTAACCAATTGCCGCTTAAGATATTTATACGGCAGAATTGAAAACCGCCTTCAATCGCGTTTTTTGGACGAAATGTTTGGCGAACAGCAAACATTTCAACGTTACAGCTATCAATCGAATATATCTGCCGAGGCCAAAAGGACAAGTCCTATTTCAGGCAGCTCGGGATTTAAGCCTGTAGTTCATAAACAGCCCGACAAGGTAACTGTAAATAGTTTTGACGAAAGATTAAAAACACCGGGCACTAAAGTAATCCATAAAGCATATGGACAAGGCGTTATATTAAGCGTAAGCGGAGAAGGCAATAATACTATCGCAAAAATTGATTTTGACAGCGTGGGAGTAAAAAATCTCATTTTGGCGATTGCGCCTTTGGAGGTCGTTAATGAATAACCGCATGAGAGAGTTGGTTGATTTGCTCAACCTTTATGCGTATCATTATTATGTTTTAGACGATCCCATAATAAGCGACAAAGAATACGACCAATTATACGACGAGCTGGTAGCCTTAGAAAAGCAAACGGGCATCGTGTTGGAAGATTCGCCTACGCGCAGAGTAGGAGGCGAACCCATTGAAAAATTCGGCACGCACAAACACATAGCCAGGCTTTACTCTTTGGACAAGGTTCAATCAAAAGAAGAATTGGAAAGCTGGTATCAAAGGTTGGTTAGACTCTTAGGCGGATTAAAGCCTGTTTTGACGGTAGAGCATAAATTAGACGGTCTGACGCTTTGCTTAACATACGACAAGGGCTATTTCGTGGGCGCGGCCACACGCGGCAACGGCGAAACAGGCGAAAACGTTACCGAACAGGTTAGGACGATCAAGAGTTTTCCCTTAAAGATAGATTTTGAAGGGCTTGTTGAAATTCAAGGCGAAGGCATAATGCGGACTTCGGTGTTTAACGAATACAACAAAACCGCTACCGAAGTAATGAAAAATCCTCGCAACGCCGCGGCGGGAGCTATCAGAAATTTAGACCCCAAGGTTACCGCAAAGAGAAATTTGGATATTTATTTTTATAACGTCAATTATATTGAGGGCGCGAACATCAATTCTCAAACAGAAATGATGGATTTTTTGAAGAAACACCGTTTCAGAACTTCTGAATACTATGTCTGTCATACGTTAGAAGAGTTGATGAACGCCGTAGATAAAGTAGATAGAGCCCAATTGGATTATACGATAGACGGAATAGTTATAAAAGTAAACGATCTTGCTCTTAGGGATAAATTGGGTTATACAGACAAATTTCCTAGATGGGCGGTAGCGTATAAATTCGAAGCGGAAGAAACGACCACTATTGTTAAAGACGTTATTTGGCAGGTGGGAAGAACGGGCAAACTGACGCCTTTAGCGTTATTAGAACCTGTGGAACTTGCGGGCGCGACCGTATCAAGAGCGACTCTAAACAACGCGCAGGATATAGAAAGAAAGAGCGTAAAAATCGGCTCAAGAGTGTTTATTAGAAGAAGTAACGACGTCATTCCCGAAATTACAGGTCTTGCTCAAGCGCACGACGACGATAAGGAAATAATTATTCCTAACATATGTCCGTCTTGCCAAGAAGAGATAGAAGTCATAGGCGCAAATCATTTTTGCGTTAACTTCTCTTGTCCTGCCCAAATAAAAGGCAGACTGGAGCATTTTGCTTCCAAGGAATGTATGGACATAGAGGGCCTAAGCGAAAAGACGGTAGAGCTTTTATACGAAAAATTAGGCGTTACATCGCCCATAGATTTATACGGCATTACTAAAGAGCAATTGCTGACCTTGGAAGGTTTTAAGGATAAAAAAACCGATAATTTAATCAACGCGATTAATAACAGCAAGGGCAAAGATCTTGCTTCGTTTATACACGCTCTTGGCATTCCCAATGTAGGAAAAAAGACCGCTAAAGATTTGGCGCAAGAATTTAAATCATTGGAAGCGCTGATGAACGCTAATTATGAAAAGTTAAGCTCAATAGCTTCCATAGGCGACGTAATCGCAAGCGGAATAGTCGAGTTTTTTGCAAAGCATAAGGATTATGTCCTAAGACTAGCGAGCATTATAAAGCCCAAATTTGACATGCCTACTAATATAAGCGGCGCTATATCGGGCAAAAAATTTGTTATTACGGGCACGCTGCAAAACTATAAGAGAGCCCAAGCGCATAAACTTATAGAAGAGCGAGGGGGAATCGTATCCGAAACCGTTACAAAAGACACCGATTATTTGGTAGCGGGCGAGGACGCGGGCAGCAAACTTCAAAAAGCCCAAAAGCTAGGCATAAAAATTATTAGCGAGCAAGAATTTGTCGCGTTGCTTAACGATTGATACATCCAAACGCTTGTGATATAATATTGAATAACATTTTTTAGCATATTCTTGTATGCGATAGGCGGCAAAAATGAAAAGCATGACGGGTTACGGAAAATCCAGCATAAAAAACAATTACGGCGAACTTACGATAGAAATAAAATCCGTAAACAACCGATTTTTAGAAATCAATACGCATATACCTAAAAGTATGGTCTTAAACGAAGACCAAATAAGAAAACATATTCAAAGCTATATAAAAAGAGGATCGGTAGATATTTTCTTTAGCTTTACTCTTAACGCCGATATTCCCAAACCCGTAGACGTAGATTTGTCCGCGGTTACCGCATATTTGGCAGCCGCAAAGAAATTAACCGAGCGGTTTAATATTGCTGACGACTTTACCACGACTACCATGCTAAAATTCCCTGACGTCTTAAAAGTCAATAACGACCAGGATATTTGGGGCGACGTGGTAATAGAAGGATTAACCAACTGCCTAATCGAACACGACAAAATGCGCTGTATCGAGGGCAAGAGCATACAAGACGATATGCAAAAAATCATAAACAACCTGCAATCGTTGCTGGAAGCGGTCGCTCAAAGAGCGCCTTTAATCGTTCAGGATTACAGAGAAAAGATAAAATTACGCATTCAAGAGCTTTTGAGCGATTATTCTATAGACGAAGCAAGACTTTTAAACGAAGTGGCGTTTTTCGCGGACAGAGCCGACATAAACGAAGAAATAAGCCGAATGACTTCGCATATAAATCAATTTTCCAATGAAATTATAAGCCCCGAATGTTCGGGCAAAAAGCTTGACTTTATAGCTCAGGAAATGACGCGCGAAGTCAACACTATGTGCAGCAAATCCAACGACATTCAAGCGACTAAGCTTTTGATAGAGATGAAAAACGAGATTGAAAAGCTAAAAGAACAAATACGCAATGTGGAGTAAAATGTCAAAAGGTTTATTGATAGTTTTATCGGGTCCCAGCGGCGTAGGAAAGGGCACCGTCAATAAGAGGGTAAGGGAGATATTACCCAATCTAAAAAAATCTGTATCCGTAACCACGCGCCCGCAAAGACCCAACGAAATAGACGGCGTGCATTATCATTTTATTACTAAAGAAAAATTTGACGAGCTTGTCCAAACTGACGGGCTTTTGGAATACGCCCAAGTTTATCAAAACTTTTACGGCACGCCCAAAAAGCCTGTGCTTGAAGCGCTGGAAAAGGGCGAAGATATGATTTTTGAAATTGATATCCAAGGCGCAAGATCAATAAAAAAGTCGTATAACGACTGCGTAAGGATATTTATATCTCCGCCGTCCATAGATGAGCTTAATAACAGGCTTAATTTAAGAGGCACGGAGACGGAAGAAGTTAAAGCGTTGCGGCTTTCCGAAACCAAAAAAGAGCTTGAAGAAGCTAGGTTTTATGATTACTTAGTCGTAAATAACGATATAGAAGAAGCCGCGCAAAAAATAGTTGACATAATATCGGCTGAAAAAGCAAAAACTTCAAGAAATATAGATAAAATAGATAAATTATTAAAAGGAGAGTGCATATGTTGACCAATCCGCCTGTTGACAAACTTATAGAAATGGTTGACAGCAAATACGCTTTATGCTGTTTGGTAGCCAAGAGAGCGCGTCAATTATTAGATAAAAAACCTGAGCTCTTACAAGAGGCTAATCAAAAGGCTATATCTTACGCTTCTCAAGAAGTGTATGAAGGAAAAGTTCATATTTCTAAAGGATAATGGATAGTTTACAAAATAAAACAATAATCATAGGCATAAGCGGGGGAATCGCCGCGTATAAAATTTGCGCCTTAACGAGCAGTTTGCAAAAACAAGGTGCAAATGTCCATATTGTTATGACCGAACACGCGCAGCATTTTATTACGCCTTTGACTTTGCAAACATTATCTAAAAACAAAGTCATTACCAATATGTTTGATGTTAATTTTGTTCCGGACGTCGAACATATTTCTTTGGCAAAAAAAGCTGACATTTTGGTCATCGCTCCCGCTACGGCAAATATCATAGCTAAAATCGCGCACGGCATTGCCGACGACTTTTTAACCACCAACGTATTGGCCACCAAAGCTCCTAAGCTTATTTGCCCGGCAATGAATTGCGAGATGTTGAATAATCCCATAACTCAAGAAAACATCAAAAAGCTTGAAGGTCTAGGTTTTCATATATTATACGGCGAAGAAGGATATTTGGCTTGCGGCGATATCGGCTCGGGTAGAATGGCTGAGCCCGAAATAATCGAGCAAGCTATTAAAAATATACTTAACAAAAAAAAAGACCTAGAGAATAAAACCGTTTTAATCACCGCGGGCGGCACAAGAGAAGATATAGACGGGGTTAGATGCATAACCAATTATTCTAGCGGCAAGATGGGCGCGGCTCTAGCAAAAGAGGCTATAAGCCGCGGCGCCAAGGTTATATTTATATATGGCAGCTTAAGCGTACCTATTGATTTTGACGCGAAAAAAATTCATGTAGTTTCCACTCAAGATATGTATGAAGCGGTAATGCAAAATTACGTGTCCGCCGATGTTATAATCATGGCGGCTGCGCCCAGCGATTATCGCGTTAAGAATAAATCAGATCAAAAAATTAAATCTTCCGAAGTTGTTTTAGAATTAGAAAAAAATATAGACATTGCCCAAGAACTAGGCAAGGTTAAGGGCGATAGAACATTGGTAATTTTTGCGGCCGAAACTCAAGACACAGTGCAAAACGCCCAAGCCAAACTTGTCAAGAAAAACGCCGATATGGCGGTAGCCAATAATGTCAAGCAAGAAGGCGCGGGCTTCGGAACTGATACCAATATAGCTTCTTTGGTATTTAAGGACAAGACAGTCAATTTGGATAAAATGCTAAAAACCCAACTGGCCGAAGTTATATTTGACAATATTTTATCTTTAAGGAAATAATCTATGATAGCCGAGGTTATCGTAGATATCAATCATTCCAACGTTGATAAAGTCTTCGAGTATCTAAATCCTGACAATATTCCCATAGGCAGCAGAGTTTACGTTCAATTTGGCAGGCAATATGTAGAGGGCTATATAATCGGCCAAAAACAAACGCCCGAATACGACATTTCCAAGCTAAAAAAGATTATCAAGCCTTTAGACGAAGTTCCCGTTATAAGCGAAGAAATGCTTGAGCTTATGCGTTTTATGATAGAGCGCTATAATGTTAAGAAGGTTGACGCGCTCAGGCTTTTTATTCCCGCGCAGCTTAGAGGCGGCAGGATAAAGGCTTTGACAAAAAACTTTGCGAAAATTAAAAGCGGGCTTTCCCAAAACGATGTACTTGACCTTATCAGTCCCAAAGCCAAAACGCAAATAGAATTGGCGGAATTTTTGCTCTCTTGCGATGACGAAGTCGAGACGGCATATATAAATAATAATTTTTCCGCATCGGCTCTTAAGGCGCTGGAGCAAAAAGGCATAATCGAAATTATTTCTAAAGAAGTATACAGAAAACCATATAAAGATATAGATGCTCAAAAAGAATTATTTTCTCTAACGCCCGAACAACAAAACGCCTATAAAACTATTACCGATAGTCAAGACAAAACATTTTTATTGCACGGCGTTACGGGAAGCGGAAAGACTGAGATATATATACGATGTATCAACGATTGCATAACAAACAACAAAACCGCTATTTTATTGGTGCCTGAAATTTCGCTAACGCCCCAGGTTTTTTCGCTGTTTAGGAGCAGGTTTGGGGATAACGTCGCAATTTTGCACAGCGGGCTTTCGGCGGGCGAGCGATATGACGAATGGCGGAGAATCTTGGAAGGCGAAGCTTCCATAGTCATAGGGGCTAGATCCGCGATTTTTGCGCCGCTAAAGAATATAGGGATTATTATTATAGACGAAGAGCACGATTCAAGTTACATATCAGAAAACAATCCCCGATATTTTACGCACGAGATAGCGGAATTTAGGCGGCAATACAATAAGGCGAAACTGGTTTTGGGCAGCGCCACCCCCTCGATTGAAAGTTATCATTTGGCCGAAACCAAAAAAATACATTTGATAGAATTACCCAACCGCATAAACCAAAAGCCTCTGCCTAATATCAGAATCGTCGATATGACTCAAGAAATAAGGCGGGGCAATAACAGCATCTTTTCGCTAGAGCTAATAGACAGAATGAGAGAGACGCTAAAAAGAGGCGAACAAATAATTTTATTTTTAAACCGCAGGGGTTACGCTTCTTATCAGATGTGCCGTTCTTGCGGATATGTGGTTAAATGCCCCGATTGCGATGTGTCTATGGTTTATCATAGAGACGAAAACGCGCTTAAATGTCATTATTGCTCAAAAAGGCTGCCGCCGTTAAATGTATGTTCTCAATGCGGAAGCGAGCATATAAAGCAGGGGTTATACGGCACACAACGCGTTACAGAAGAATTAAAAAGGCTATTTCCCAATGTGAATGTCTTAAGAATGGACAACGACACTACGCAAACAAAAGACGCGCATTTAAAAATATTAAAAGACTTTTCGGAGCGCAAAGCCCAAATTTTATTAGGAACCCAAATGGTTACCAAGGGACACGACTTTTCGGATGTTACATTGGTGGGAATTTTGGACGCCGACTTGAGTTTGTATTTTTCGGACTTTAGAAGCACCGAAAGGACTTTTCAGTTAATTACGCAAGTCGCAGGCAGAGCGGGACGCGACCAAAAAGAAGGATTGGTAGTCTTGCAAACATACTCGCCCAGACATTATGTCTATAGATTTGCCCAAAGCTATGATTACCTGGGCTTCTATCAAAAAGAAGTAAATATAAGAAAGGTCACAAAATATCCGCCTTTTTCTACCATAATGAGAATTTTGGCTTGTTCAGAGGTAGAAGAACACGCAATCGAGGTTTTAAAAAATATTTACGATGAAATCAAACCCTTGGCTGAGAGCAATAGAGAGCAATTTTTGTATTTAAAGGCCATGAAATCGCCCATAAAACGTATTAAGAAAAAATACCGCGTCCAGATATTAATGCGATTGACTGCGGACGGTGTTGACAAGAATTTGGCTGAAATCTATAATATAATAAACAAAAATAACGACAAAAAGGATGTATTAGTCTATTCGGAATTAAATCCTCAAGACTTAAGTTGAAAAAATGGCATTAAGACAAATAGCGCGCATCGGCGACGACGTATTAAGAATAAGAGCAAAAGAAGTTACGGAATTTGACCAAAGCCTTTCCCAACTCATAGACGACATGGCCCAAACCATGTATCACAACGAAGGCGTCGGACTTGCCGCGCCTCAAGTTAGCATTTTAAAACGCGTGGTGGTTATAGACGTGGGGGAAGGGCTTGTGGAGTTGGTCAATCCCAAGATTACCAAAACGGGACCCCTTGTTCCTTGCATAGAGGGCTGTCTTAGCATCCCCGGCAAACGAGGCAAAGTTATGCGCCCTCAAACGCTTACCGTAGAAGCATATGACAGACACGGTAATAAAGTTAAATATGATGCTGAAGGCTATTTTGCCCAGGCAATAGCGCATGAGCTGGACCATTTGGACGGTGTTTTGTACTTAGATAAGGTTATAGAAGGAACTTTGGAAACTGTTTCCCCAGACGATGAATAATATATTTGGAGCAGTCATTTTATGAATGTCATATATTTAGGCACTCCCGAATTTGCGGTTCCGCCTTTGGAAAAATTAGTTAATTCGAATCATAAAGTAATAGCCGTTATATCTCAGCCTGACAGGCCTAAAGGCAGGGGCTATAAATTAATTTCGCCGCCTGTCGTAGAATTTGCGCGAAAGCACAATATACCCGTTTTTCAATTTGCCAATATCAATAAAGAAGCGCAAGCTTTACTTTCGTTAAAACCCGATATTATGGTTACGGCGGCTTACGGCCAAATTTTATCCAAAGAAATTTTGCAAATCGCACCTTATGGCATAATAAACGTTCACGCCTCCTTGCTGCCTAAATATAGAGGCCCTGCGCCTGTTCAATGGGCGATTATAAAAGGCGAAACCAAAACCGGCGTGACAATAATGCAAACCGAACAGGGTTTGGATACGGGGGATATAATCTTAGCAAAAGAAATAGATATAGAAGAGAAAGACAATTCCGCTACCTTAATGGAAAAATTAAGCAACTTGGGCGCCCAGGCGTTAATAGAAGCTTTGGACTTAATAGAAAAAGGCGAAGCCAAATTTACGCCTCAGGATAACGAGCAAGCGTCTTATTATCCTATGCTAAAAAAAGAAATGGGCAAAATCGATTGGTCCAAAAGCGCTGTAGAAATTGATAGACTGGTGCGCGGAGTCTATAGTTGGCCCGGCGCTTACAGCACGCTTTGGGGCAAGAAGTTTAAAATATTAAAAACCAAAGTAAATCCGAAAGAATATCCGCTAAAAGCAGGCACAATAGCCAATATAAGCGACGTTATTACCGTTATGTGCGGAAAAAATTCCTTGGATATCTTGATTATTCAAGAAGAAGGCGGCAAAGCCATGAATGTATCCGATTATTTAAGGGGACATAAAAGATTTGTAGGCGAAAGGTTTGAATGATTTTTGAGTGCTATCAGATTTTATATAAAATTTTTTCAAAGTCGGCTTATGTTAATTTAGCGCTAAATTCAGGCTTAAAGGCTGTAAACGAAAAGGACAAAAAAACCATCACCCGCATTGTTTACGGCGTTAATGAAAAAAATTTATTTCTCGATTATATAATCAAACAGCTTACCAAAAAATATCCGCATACCAGCGATGCGGTTATTTTAAAAATGGGCGTTTATCAGATATATTTTATGGACGAGCCCGATTACGCCGTAGTAAATAATATGGTGGAATTGGCAAAAAAGCTAAAGCGAAGCCCTTCGTTTATTAACGCCGTATTGAGAAAGTGTAAAAGCGTTAAACTCCCTCAAGACGAATATGAAAGAAAATCGCTAGAATATAATGTTCCCGTTTGGGCGATAAAAGAAGTGGAAAACGACTACGGAAAAGAGATTGCCGATTTGTTTTTTTCTTATCCAAAGCAATTATTAACTCATATAAGGCACAATCCAAAGAAGATAAAAAGGGAAGATTTTGAAAAATATTTAGATTTTTCGCAAGATAAGCCGACAGAATATGGGTATTACGTCTGTCATAATACTTTGCAAAAGCTTAACACCATAGATAAATCGCTGTTTACAGTTCAAAGCTTAGGCTCTATGGCCGTTTGTATGGCCGCTGGGGTTAAAGACGGTTATAAAGTTTTGGACGTATGCGCCGCTCCCGGCGGCAAAAGCGTGTTTTTAAAGCAGCTTGCGGATATTTCTTTAATATCCTGCGACATCCACCCCCATAGATTAGAGCTGATAAATTCATATAAAACCAGAATGAACGAACCCGATATACAAGTTATCCAAAACGACGCTACTGTATTTAAACCCGAATGGGAAAGACAGTTTGATGTAGTGTTATGCGACGTGCCTTGCAGCGGTTTAGGAGTAATTAGCTCCAAGGCGGATATTTTTGAGCATAAGACATTGGATAATATTGAAGAGCTTACAAAACTGCAATATAAAATACTCTCCACATCGGCAAAATATGTAAAGCAAGGCGGTTATTTAATTTATTCCACTTGCACAATCTTAAAAAGAGAAAACCAAGACATCGTGGACACATTCTTAAGCCAAAACCCTGATTTCGAGTCAGAACCTGTCGATATCGCGGTTGATTCGTTAAAAATAGGCAATTATGTCCAATTAATGCCGCATATTTCAAATACAGAAGGATTTTTTATTGCTAAGGTTAGGCGTAAATGAAACTGCTTTTGGATTACAGTTTAGAGGAATTAAATAATATATTTAGCGGTCAGCCTAAATTTAGAGCTAAGCAGATTTTTAGATGGCTGCATAACGGCGCGGAATTTAGCGAAATGAGCGATATTCCGCAAAGTTTTAGAGAGTATCTGGCTCAAAATTATACTGCTTTTCCTTTAAAAATCATAAAGACTTTAAATTCCAAAAAAGATAACACTCAAAAGTTTTTATATCAACTTAACGACGGCAATATCATAGAAGGCGTCGTTATGGAATATATTTACGGACATACTATTTGCGTAAGCACTCAGGTGGGTTGCAGAATGGGCTGCACCTTTTGCGCTTCGGGCATTGGCGGGCTTGCAAGAAATTTAAGCGCGGGCGAAATTTTAGGACAGGTAATAGCGGTCAATAAATATCTTGGCGGTAATATTACGGATAGAAAGATAACCAATA
This sequence comes from Clostridia bacterium, assembly GCA_036562755.1. Lineage (GTDB taxonomy): Bacteria > Bacillota > Clostridia > Christensenellales > DUVY01 > DUVY01. The sequence goes on from DATCJN010000027.1 coordinate 17,281, forward strand.
TTGTGCTGATGGGAAGCGGCGAGCCTTTGGATAATTACCAAAATGTCGCTAAGTTTATAGAGCTCGTAAGCAGCCCTGAAGGAATTAACATTAGCCAAAGAAACATATCGCTTTCTACTTGCGGTTTGTGCGAAAATATAAAAAAGCTCGCCGATGACGGCTATAAGATAACCTTGACTATATCTTTGCATTCAGCGATAGACCAAATAAGAAAATCAATAATGCCCATAGCCAATAAATATAAAGT
>DATCJN010000022.1:0-9210 GCA_036562755.1 Clostridia bacterium
GACATGGTAGAGGCGTATCCGTTTAAAGAGAGTGCCCAAACTTGCGATTTTGGCGGCTATGTCGAGATGTATAAAAAGCTGGGTTTTTATACGGTTTTGGACGCGCCCCAAGGCATAGTGATGAGAAAGCGGCTAAAATGAATTTTACGTCCATATAAATATGGGCTTTTTTAATTTTAGCAGAGGATTAAAAACAAAAAAATCATAAAAAATCTTTCATAAACTGTTAATTTTATATTGACATTCTCATAAAATAGGACTACACTCATTGCGAAAATAAGCAAACTTTATTGCGGTTTCTTTCTGGATTTCCGCGATAATCCTCTAGAAGACGCAAAAAAAGCTTGCGTTAAAGAGGACAAAAATGGAGCAAAAGGAATTAGACGATCCGCCGCTTAAGGTGGGCATAACTTATAATCTAAAGAAAAACCAAAAAACCGACGACAAACCCGTCGATAACGACGCCGAATACGACGACATATCTACGATATTGGCTATCAAAAAGGTTTTGGAGAGCAAAAACTGCGAAGTAACCTTGCTGGAAGCCGACCAAAACCTGCCCCTAAAACTTCAGGATTACAAACCCGACATCGTATTTAATATTGCCGAAGGCATTTTCGGAAGAGGCCGCGAAGCCCAAGTTCCCGCCTTACTTAATTTTTACAAAATCCCCTATACAGGCTCAGACGAAACCACTCTTTGCGTTGCTTTGGACAAAGCGCTCTCCAAGCGCGTGCTTTCTTCTTACGGAATAAACACCCCCAAATATCGCGTTATCTTCAAAGAACAAAACAAATTAATCGGCAGATATCCTTTGCCCGCGATTATCAAGCCCAACGCGGAAGGCTCAAGCAAAGGGATATCTGACTTTTGCGTCGCCAACACCCGCGAAGAGTTATCTAGGCTTGCCTTAAAAAACATAGAGCTTTACAAAAGCGATATGCTAGTCGAGGAATACATAAGCGGCCGCGAGTTTACGGTAGGCGTTTTGGGCAGCGGCGAAGACATAAAGGTCTTTTTGCCTATGGAGATATGCTTTATAAACCAGAGCCAATATAACATTTATAGTTACAATGTTAAGCAAAACTATAAAGAATACGTCAAATACGAATGCCCCGCTAAAATCAGCAAAGAAACCGAAGCGGAAATGATAAAGACCGCCAAAAAGATTTACAAGGCGTTAAATTGCAAAGACTTTGCCCGCATTGACTTCCGCCTATCCCAAGACGGCAGGCTGTATTTTATTGAGATTAACCCTTTGCCCGGACTAGCGCCGGGATACAGCGATTTTCCGATGCTAGCTCAATTTAACGGAATGGGCTATGATACTTTAATTTGGAATATTTTAAAAAGCGCTCTAAAAAGATACGGAATAAAATATAAAAGGGGTTAACAGCGTATGGACGCACAGCAAAACGAAGACTTAGAAGAGCCGAGGCCGCAAGAGGATTGGCTTAATTGGAAGTGGCAATTAAAACACAGAATTACCACTGTAGAACAACTAGAAAAAATCATACATTTAAGCGACCAAGAAAAACGCGATATTTCCCTATGTCTAGAAAACTTCAGAATGGCGATTACGCCTTATTACGCGTCCTTAATGGATCTGGATAATCCCGACTGTCCCATTCGAAAGCAGGCTATCCCGACTATTAACGAAATGCGCACGCTGCCTTACGAACTAGCTGATCCTTTGGACGAAGAGCGTTACAGTCCGGTAAAAAACATAGTCCACCGTTATCCCGATAGGGTTTTGTTTTTAGTAACCCGCATGTGCGCTATGTATTGCCGCCATTGCACCAGAAGGCGAATAGTGGGCGAGGAAGACTTCGCCATAAGCGAGCAAGAGATAAACGAGGCAGTTAATTATATAGCCAAAAATAAAAACATACGCGACGTTTTAATCTCCGGCGGCGATCCGTTTACATTGAACGATAAAAAGCTGGAGGAGATTGTTTCAAAACTCCGCGCAATAGACCATGTGGAAATTATAAGAATAGGCACTAGAACGCCCGTAGTCTTGCCTATGAGAATTACGCCCAAATTATTGGCTATGTTGAAAAAATATCAGCCGATTTGGATAAACACCCACTTCAACCATCCTAAAGAAATTACGCCTTTGTCGGCTAAAGCCTGCCAAGACATAGTTGACGCAGGGATTCCGATGGGCAACCAAAGCGTTTTGCTAAGAGGAATAAACGATGACGTTGAGATAATGAAAGAGCTATTGCTAAAGCTGGTAAAAATCCGCGTACGCCCGTATTATATTTATCAATGCGACCTAAGCCAAGGACTGGGGCATTTCCGCGCGGAAGTGGAAAAGGGCATAGAATTAATACAAAATTTAACGGGCTATATCACGGGCTTTGCAGTTCCTAAGTTCGTAATAGACGCTCCGCACGGCGGCGGCAAGATACCTATTAATCCCGATTATGTCGTGTCCATTGATGACTCCGATATAATAATGAAAAACTACATCGGCAGGATTTACAAGTATCCGCATATAAAATATTGATATTTTTATTAATATTAATTTATAATGAAAGGCTTAATTCTTAGTTGATTAAGCCTTTTTTCTTTTACGCATATAATCGGAAAAATTTTCTTATGCAAAATATGTATAAAAATTGGACTACTTTTTGGCTTTATGATAAAATATCTCTTATTTCACTAAAGACAGGTGAACTTATCTTGACTTCGCTACGAACTAGATTAAAAAAGACGTTAATAGGGGATCGCGCGTTTTACGCCACTGTTTTCGCGCTGATGGTTCCCATTGTTATCCAAAACGCTCTTACGCATTTTATCAACCTTTTGGATAATATCATGATAGGCCGCGTTGGCAACGCGGAGATGTCGGGCGTAGCAATCGCTAACCAACTCTTGTTCGTGTTTAACCTGGCCATATTTGGCGGGCTTTCGGGCGCGGGCGTTTTTTGCGCGCAGTTTTACGGCGCTAAAGACAACGATAACTTGCGTTATACGATGAGATTTAAGCTTTGGACAATAGCCATTATCTTCGTAGTCGCTATTACCGTATTCTTAACGCTCGGCGAAAAAATAATATCGTTGTATTTAACGGGCGAGGGCGACGAAGCCGAAAGAGTAGCGATGTTCGGCTTTGCAAAAGACTATCTGCTTATAATGCTATGGGGATTGGTTCCCTTTTGTATTTCGCAAGCATACGGCAGCACGCTAAGAGAAACGGGCGAAACCGTGCTTCCTATGAGAGCGAGTCTATGCGGAATGCTGACCAACTTAATAGGCAACTATTTATTAATATACGGCAAATTCGGTTTTCCTCGATTGAGCATAAAAGGCGCGGCTATAGCTACCGTTATTTCGCGTTTCGTGGAGCTTATTATTATATTGATTTATGCCGCCAGACATTCGGAGAGATTCCCCTTCTTCAAAGGAGTGTTTAAATCCTTAAGAGTTCCTAAAGAATTGGCCTTGAGGATTTTCAAAAAGGGCTCGCCGCTATTGCTGAACGAGTTGTTTTGGTCTTTTGGTATCACTACCGTTACCCAAATATTCTCAACCCGCGGTTTAAATGTTGTCGGCGCGCTCAATATTACAAGCACGGTAACCAACTTTTTCAATGTGTTTATGTATTCCATGGGCGCGGCTGTCGCTGTAATGATAGGTCAGGCTTTGGGCGCAAACGAAATCCAACGCGCGAAAGAAACGGTATGGAAACTAATATTTTTAAACATTTGCATATGCGGTGTAGTAAGCTGCGTTCTTGCCGCCGCCTCGCCTTTTTTACCTTACATATACAAAACAACGGACGATGTTCGAAGGCTTGCTTCCAGCTTTATGCGGACTCACGCTATGTATATGGTATTTAACGCTATTTCGAACTCTTCGTACTTTACCATGCGATCGGGCGGTAAAATGCTTTTAACAGTCTTGTTCGATTGCGTGTTTACGTGGGTAATATTCGTTCCCTTTACCTTTTTGCTCACCCATTATACGACTTTGTATATTATCGCGCTTTACGCAGTTTGCTATGTTTGCGACGTCTTAAAAGCGATAAACGGTCTAATTGTGGTAAAAAGCGGCATATGGGCGCAAAACATGGTTTCCAAGACTTCGAGACAAAATTAATGTCTTATTATTGTATTAAATAAGCTTTTAATATATAATTATTTATAAGACAAATATAATTTGCGCCGAAATTTTTTTTCGGCGCGATTTGTTATAAGGGGAACAAAATGGCCGAACTGCCCGAAATCGCCAAAATCGCGGGGCAAATGAAAGACGCCTTGCGAGGCAAGACTATCCAAAACATTATTGTGCTGCAAGAAAAATGCGCCAATGTTGCAATTGACAAATTTATAAAAAGAACGGTAGGCGCCAAAGTTAAGGATATATATTATAAGGGCAAATGGATAATAACTTCGCTTTCTTGCCGCGAAAACATCTTATTGTCGCTGGGGATGGGCGCGGATATTTTGTATTTTGAGAACGGACAAACCAAAGCGGACAAATACCAAATAAAAGTCGATTTTAGCGACAATAGCGGCTATACTATCCGCTTTTGGTGGTTTGGAAAGTTTTTGCTGTCTTCCGACGACGAACTGGCTTGCGAGCCAAATACCAAAGATATCGGGTTAGACCCGTTTGACGAAAGGTTCACGCTTGATTATTTCAAGGCAATCCTGCGGGGCAAAAAGACGCAAATCAAGGCCTTTTTGATGGACCAAAAAAACGTGGGCGGCATAGGCAATATGTATATGCATGACATCTTATTTAAGGCTAGGCTTCACCCCCAAAAAAGAATATCTGATTTGACCGAGGACGATACTTTGCGGCTGTATAACAGCATAAAAGACATACTAAACCTTTCGCGCAAAAAAGGCGCGTTTTCATACGAGAGCGACTTTTTCGGGCAAAAGGGCGGCTATACGATGGATGATTTTTTGGTGGGATATAAAGAAAATCAGCCTTGTCCTGTATGTTTCGAAAAGATTGTTGCGATAAAGACGGGCGGCACGACTGCTTATATCTGTCCTGCTTGCCAGAAGTTATAAATAAAATATTAAGGTGAAAAATATGCGCTTTAAAGTATATAAAGAGGTTAATGAGTTTTACCAAGATACATATGATATTTTAATGCGCCATGAATCCCAAAACATTATTATGCTGGGCAATATTATAATGGGCGTCGAGGGCAAAGAAAAGGCCGAATGGCGCGATCCTGCCAACTGGCTTATGACGGCCGTTTTTGACGGCAAATCAGTAAAATTTACCGCGCTGATGACGCCCCCGTTTAATTTGACGCTTTACGCTACCGATAATGAGATTGACTCGGCGGCTTTAGATTGCTTAATACGGGGGCTTCTTGATTACGATATTCCCGGCGTTATAACCGAAAAAACCCTTGCCGAACGCTTTGCTAAAGAATACGCGGCGAAAAAAGGATTGACTTATAAAACCGCTATGGATCAGCGCATATACGAGCTGGATAAAGTCAATCCCGAAATCAAAACTTTTGGCTCGCTTCGTTTGGTCGAAGAAAGGGATATGAGCTTTTTCCCGTATTGGCTTGAGGCGTTTGACGCGTCCAGCATATATGGAAATACCCAAATGAAAATACCCCAAGACGCAAGCGCGTATCTTTACAGGATATCTCAAAAGAAGTATTATATTTTGGAAGTCGATGGCCTCCCCGTTTCAATGGCGGGATACACCAGAAAGCTGCCCAATGCCATAGGCATAGCTTTTGTTTACACTCCGCCTTATTATCGCGGAAGGGGCTACGCAACCTCGTGCGTTGCTCAGCTTAGCCAAATGGCTCTGGACAACGGCTATTCCAGGTGCGTTTTATATACTGACCTGGCAAACCCTACTTCCAACAGCATTTATCAAAAGATAGGGTATAAACCCGTTTGCGATTCGTTGATGCTCAGTTTTGAAAAAGGCAATTAAACGACTTATAAAAAAACAAAGTATTAGCATAAGCAAAATACGCTTATGCTTTTTTTATGTTGACATTATTTATATGAGGATTTACACTATTTAACCGAAAATAATACAAAGGACTAATTAATATGGAAGAAGTTTATGAATTCTTAAAAAAGTGCGGAACATATTATCTTGCCACAGTCGAAGGCGACCAGCCCAGAGTCAGACCGTTTGGCACTGTGGATATTTTTGAAGGCAGACTATATATCCAGACGGGCAAGGTAAAAGAGGTGTCCAAACAGCTTCAAAAAAATCCTAAGGCGGAAATTTGCGCTTGCATGGGCGACAAGTGGCTGAGAGTTTCGGGCGAGCTTGTAAGGGACGACAGAATTGAGGCCAAAAAGCATATGCTGGACAATTATCCCGAGCTAAAGCATATGTATTCGCCTGAAGATGACAATACCGAAGTTTTGTATTTTAAAAACGCTACGGCAGTATTTTATTCTTTTACCGAGGAGCCCAGGGTTATAAAATTTTAGGTCTTTAGAAAAATCCTTTCGCTTAAAAATAATTCAAAATATCTCTTTAAATCTTCCTTGGAATAGGGATTTGAGGAGATGAGCCAATTTAAACCGATATTGGTAATTCCGCCGCTTAAGAAGTCGATAACAATTTCTTTGGGAATGGCGGTATTTTCTTTGTATTGATTTCGTCCTATTAGATATGTCAAACTTTGCTTAATAGAAGAGATTATAAATCCCGCCGCCTTTTCAAAGCTGTTGTGTTTTAGAATTAAAAGGATTTTTTTCTTGTTTTCTTCAACGAAGTCTATTACTTTGTCTATTAAAGAAAGATACATTTCCCTGGGATGACTAAAGGTTTCTTTTTTAACGGCGGAATTAACGAGCGTATCTTTGAACTCGGCTATAGCGTATTCCAAAAGCTGATCTTTGCTCTCAAAATGATTATAAAAAGTAGCTCTATGGACTAGCGCTTTTTCGCATATATCCATCACGCTAATTTTTTCATATGGTTCGGTTTCTAAAAGTTTAAACAGCGCTTGCGCTAAATATCGTTTAGTGCGTAAAACTCGTATGTCTTTTTTTTCCATTTTGCCTATTGATATAAGTTTGTCAAAAAATTGTTAAATAAACAATAAATGTCTTTCTTGCGTTGAGAAATATATTATCATATAATATAGACAAATGTCAATAAACTATACACTTGTCTATTTTTGGAGGGTTTTATGGCAAGAATAGAGGTTATTAATTTTACTAAAGACTACGGCTTCGGGCGCGGGGTTTTTGACATTTCCTTTGCGATAGAAGAAGGCGAAGTCTATGGTTTTTTAGGGCCAAACGGCGCGGGCAAATCCACCACTATAAGACACCTTATGGGATTTAGCAAACCCGATAAAGGACGGACGAGAATTTTAGGCCTGGACAGCTTCGAGCATTACGATAAATTTATGGATAAGGTGGGATATCTGCCCGGCGAGATAGCCTTCCCCGAAGGGTTAAACGGCTATGAATTTTTGGACATGATGAAAAAGCTAAAAAAGGTTAAAGACCAAAAGCGGATAGACAATCTTTGCCGACTGTTTGAGTTTGATCCCTCGGGCTATATAAAGAGAATGGGCTTGGGCGATAAAAGAAAGCTTGCTGTGGTTACCGCTTTTATGAACGACCCTGAAATATTGATTCTGGACGAACCTACCAGCGGATTGGATCTAGGTATGCAGCAAGTTTTTATAGAGTTTATCAAACAGGAAAAAAAGCGAGGAAAAACTATCTTGCTCTCAAGCCACATCTTTAGCGAGGTGGACGCCACATGCGATCGGATAGCGATAATAAAAGACGGCAAAATTGTCTCCGAATTTGTCGCCAACGATCTAAAGCACAGCAATAATAAAAATTATTTAATCGAATTTGAAACCAAACAAGACTTAAACGACTTTTGCTCGCAAAACAAAGATAATAAAGACTTTAAGATTATTAATAATCAAAACAATCACATCGTCATCAATATTGACGACCATAATATTAATTCTTTGATTGAGGTTCTTTCAAAATCCAAGATTAAGGGCTTTAGCCACCTAAAAGTAACTTTGGAAGACTACTTTATGAAATATTACAAAGAAGACAAAGTCTTTGGAGGCGCTATCTAATGGAAAAAGTAATAGAAATAAAAGGCCTTACCAAAGATTACGGGCAAGGCAGAGGCGTTTTTGACATCAACCTGGATATTTATAAAGGAGAATTGCTGGGGTTTATAGGCGCTAACGGCGCGGGCAAGACCACGACCATAAGAAACATTATGGGTTTCTTAAAGCCCGATAAAGGCGCAATCTCTATCAAGGGACTGGACTCCTGGAAAGACAGCGAAAAGATTAAAAATTATATAAGTTATGTTCCCGGCGAGATTGCCTTTCCCGACCTAAGAACAGGAACGGAATTTATAAAATCACAGGCGGAGTTTTGGGGGCTTAAAGATTTATCATACGCCAATTATTTGGTTGAAAAGCTGCAGCTTGATTTGACCGCCAATCTAAAGCGTATGAGCAAGGGCATGAAGCAAAAGACTGCTATCGTTGCGGCTTTGATGGCTGACCGAGAGATTTTGGTTTTGGACGAACCTTCCACGGGGCTGGATCCGCTTATGAGAGTTTCTTTTTTGGAAATTTTGGAGCAGGAAAAGCAAAAGGGCAAGACCATTTTTATAAGCTCGCACCTGTTTGAAGAATTGGAGAAAATTTGCGACAGGGTGGCGTTAATCAATAAGGGTAGAATAGTTGATGTGGCGGACATGAACGCTATAAGGAACAGACCTGTCGCGGACTTTAAGATAGAGTTTAACAATAAAGAAGACTACGAGAGTTTTAAGAAGCTGGGCTACCAAATAACCAGAGACCAGAAAAAATACAACCAAGTTACTATTTGCATAGAAAAAGGCAAAATCGCCAAGCTGTTTTCGGACTTGAAAACGTTTAGCGTAAAATTTATCGCAGAAAACAAATACACGCTTGAGAGACACTTTAACGAGATTATCAAAAAGGAGATAAATTATGATAAGCAAACCCTTATTTAAGCAATCTTGCAAAGCAAACGCGGGCATATGGGTGTTTGTTACGGGCATTACTTGCGCGATGCTTGTTATAACTATTCTCGTGCTGGGAAATCTTAACGTCAACGAAATCCGCACTTCGATGATGGATATGTTTATCAAAGACGCGGTAGAATCCGAAGTGCAAAGAAGATCTATGACGTTTTACGATATGACGGATACCGCGCTTGAAAGCTA
>DATCJN010000033.1:0-2128 GCA_036562755.1 Clostridia bacterium
GATTTGTCGGAAAGCGTAAAAGAATAAAACATCGGGCTAAAGTCTATGAGCAGGTGGTGTAAATCTTTTTGCGCGCCCAATAAATAAGTTCCGATGAGGTTGACTTTGACATAGTGTTTTGAATCTATATGAGAAACGGCCTTTAAAACGGCGTCTTTTATGTCCAAATAACTGTGTCTGCCCGTAATGTCCGCGTCCGTTTCATAGACCGTTCTATAAGCCATACCCGTAATAAGCCTAGGCTCTTTTAGGTTTTGGGTATCCAATAAAACAAAGCCTTTTTCGCCTATCTCGTCAAAACCCCTGCCTTCAAGGCAGCCGCTGTAGCAGTAAATTCCGCGCTTGTCCAGCTTGTCATAAGAAAAAGTGTGGTAATGTCCCAAGGCCAAATAATCTATATTTTTGTTTTTTAACAAGTCTAAATTGACCGAATCGGGCTTGGACGAAGACGAAATTTGACCGTGCATTACTACTATATTAACATTATCGGGGTTGAGGGTAAGACTATGATATAACGATTGATAATTGTCAAGAGTTGTTTGGATGCCACAGATAGTTATGCCGCCGTAATTATATGTAGTCCATACATCAAAAAAGGGCTTAAAATTAGACGGCATTTGCGCTCCGCCAAAAGCGTCCGAAGCGTCGTGATTGCCTTTTAGGTATAAAAAATCTATATTGGGATGTCGGGAAAACAAGTCGATTAAAAAATTTTGGGTTTTTAAGGAGACCGACTGGGCGTCAAACAAATCGCCCGCTATGATTACGGCTTCGACGTCGTTTGCCGCCGCGTAATCTACCATTTTGTTAAAGGTTTTTAAAAGTTCGTTGTTGCGCTCTTTGGAATTAACGCCATCCAGGCGCGAATCCAAATGAATATCCGCACAGTGTATAATTTTCATATCACGCTCGTAAAAAAAATATTTGTTGGATAGGGTAGCTATAACATATTATAGATTATTAATAATATATTTTCAAGGAAAGGACGGTTTAATGATATCCAAATCTTATATTTTATTCTGTTTTTTTGTCGTGTTTAATACATAATTATATAATTTTTTAATACTTTCGTTAGGTTCCGTTAAATCGAAAAAAGCGAATAAATGCCGGAATTTAAAAAATCAAATGATATTTTGCTATCCTAAACCCCCTCGCCGTTGAATTCGGGGATAAAGCTTTCCTGGGCGGCGTCGCCTTCTTGGATAAAGCCGTTTTGAACGCCTAAATTTACGGCGTAATCTATCAGCTCGTCGTATTCTTTTTGGGCAATTTTTCTGTTAAGCTCGGGGTATTTTGGGTTTATTGATATGGGCGTATATTGGCTCATTATGCTGATGTAAATCTTGTCGCCGTAAGTTTCGTAAAGGTATTTTATAATTTTTTTCGAGTCCTCTAGGTGCCCCGGCAGCGTTAAATGGCGAACTATTACTCCTTTTTGCATTATGCCGAGGGAATCAAATCGGGCTTGAGGGATTTGTCGAACCATTTCCTCTATAGCCTTGGACGCGGCCTCGAAATAATCCTTGCAATTGGAATACTTTATCGCGGGTTCGGGCGACATATATTTTAAATCGGGCAGATAAATGTCTATATACCCTTCAAGTAGTTTTAAGGTTTGGACTTTTTCGTAGCCGCCGCAATTATAAACTATGGGAATGTTTAGGCCTTTGGCGCGGGCGATGTCCAAAGTCTCGATAACATACGGAACATAGTGGCTTGCTGTAACGAGATTGATATTATTGGCGCCCTTGTCCTGAAGCTCTAAAAAAATCTCGGCAAGTCTCTCTATCGATATCTCCTTGCCCGCCAAATCTTTGGAAATGCTTTTGTTTTGGCAGTAAACGCAGCCCAAAGAGCAGCCTGAGAAAAACACCGTTCCCGAGCCTTGTTCGCCCGAGATGCAAGGCTCTTCCCACATATGAAGCGCCGCTCTTGCGACTACTAACCGATCGCCCACTTTGCAATATCCTTTACCTGCCGTTCTGTCGGCATGGCACTCTCTTGGACAAAGCGCGCAGTTTTTTAAAAAAGATATGTCCATATAATTCCTTAAAAAATTTTTCGCCTTAAGCATTATACCGCAAAAATAGGATTATTACGAAAAAACGCGCCTATTTTTTGGGCGCAA
>DATCJN010000042.1:0-12258 GCA_036562755.1 Clostridia bacterium
GTCCCTCCAGAAAGTTTTGTTATCCCATTTGCCTTTATAAAACTCATAATAACAAGTTCCTTTTCGTTGAGAGTTGTTTACAAATAAAATCATTAACCTTCCCCTTCCTACAAAATTAAATCTTATCAATATTATAACAAATAATTTTGTAATTTCAATAAAATATGGGTCTATAAGAAAAATACTTATAGACCCATACAAGTGGCTCCCCAGGTAGGATTTGAACCTACGACCCTTCGGTTAACAGCCGAATGCTACTACCGCTGAGCTACTGAGGAAAATCAGCATAATTATTATAGTATTGAGAATCGGTTTTTGTCAATAGTTTTTTCAAAAAAGTTTTTCCAAATTTTATAAAATAACGCGGTCTTTTTATATTAATTATATTTAAAAATCTTTTGCGATGTTCGCTTTTTATTATATTTCAAAATAGATTACATTATTCTTGAGAAAATAATTCTGCCCGCCGAAGTTTGCAAAGCTGTGGTTATGGTCACCTCTTGTTCGGTGCCTATATATTCCCCGCCGTTTTCGATTACTATCATGGTTCCGTCGGGCAAGTATCCTATGCCTTGGCCGCGCTCCTTGCCTTCTTTGACGATTCTTACCTGCATCTTTTCGCCCGGCAAAGCGATGGGTTTAATTGCGTTGGAAAGGTCGTTGATATTAAGCGCGATTATATTATTCGCCGTGGCCAGCTTGTTGAGATTGTAATCCACGGTAATAATCTTAGCCTTATAAAACTGAGCGGTCTTGATTAATTTTAGGTCTATGTCTTTTTCGTCTATGTCGTCGGTTATTTTTACCGCTATGCCCTTTTCCTTTTGCAAAGCCGCCGCGATATCCAGTCCTCGCCTGCCGCGGTTTTTCTTTAACACATCCTCGTCATCGGCTATCTTGTTAAGCTCGGTCAAAACAAAGCTGGGTATCAAAACCTCGCCCGAAATGAATCCCGTGCGCACTATATCCAAAACCCTGCCGTCTATAAGGCTGGAGGCGTCCAACAGTATTATATTGGGCGATTTATATAGCTCCAAGGTAGATTTTTCGGTTAAGTTGGTTGCGGGCAAAATCTGAACCATAAGTTTTGCGCCAAGGCGCATCCCTACCGCGCCAAGCGTTATCATAATTATTACCGTAATGGTAATGGTAAACGATTCATTTAGGCTAGTTATGCTGTTGAGCATAAACCAAAAAACCAGCCCCAAGAGCACGCCTAGCAGCATGCCCACGATGCCCATAACAACTTCTTTTGCGCTGTATTTGGAAAGCGCGTTTTCTATAAATGCGGAGATTGCGTAAACGCCTTTTAAAAAAGCGGGAGCTATCAAAAAACCTATAAAGGCTAAAAACAGCCCTGAGAAAATATATATGCAAATTTTAAGCCATTCGACTATATCAACCCACAGCTTGCCGTCAATTTGAATGGCGAGCACTTCGCGCGATATCAATATACCGCATATAAAAGCCAAAGGAACGAGTATTAATCTTATTATATTAATAACGCCTTTGGACGGATTGTTTTTTATTTTTTTTGGATTGACCGCCATGACTCAATTATATTATTATTGCTTCGTTCAAGTCAAGTTTATTTCTAAAAAGCCGATTTTTAATAAAAAAATGTTATTTTTCGCCTAAAGCTTATGAACAAACAAAGGCGAATAAACCAGCTCGCCGTTTTGCCTGGACGAGAGCATCAAAGTAACATTGTCCGCCCTATAATCCATAGGCAGAATATCCTTAAATTCGTCTTTTATATTGGGAATAAAGCTGGGTTTTCTGACTAAAGTAATATGCGGCGAAAATTTTGAGGCGTCGAGCGAAAAATAAGATTTTAATTTGTCGTATAAAAAATTATGAATTTGGGTTAGTTGCTCGCAAGGTTTAACTTTTAGGTGAACAATGTTTTTTGAAAAGTTTGAGATATTTTGAAATGTTATGTCGAAAGGCTGGGTTTTTATTTCCTGTATGGCCTTTTTGGCTATCATCAGCTGTCGCTCGTCGCTTTCGCCCAAGAACAATAATGTCAGATGATAGTTTTGCTCTTTGGTAAAATTTCCGTTTAAGCCCGCAGCTTTTAGGCGGTCGGCAATTTGGGTTATTTTGGACTTAGTATTATCGTCAAAATTGACGGCTATAAACAGTCTCATTAAAATATCTCCATTTTATCCCCGTATTCGTCCAAAAGTTCTCTAAGCATAGTATATCGCGATTGCGTGTAAGTATTTTTTACCATTTTGTAGATAGTCTCTCTTTGGCCTATTAAGACGGCGTAATTTTTCGCCCTTGTAACCGCTGTGTATAGAAGGTTGCGGGTGTTAATCATATAACTTCCGCCCGACAAAGCCAGCACAGCCGCCTCAAACTCGCAGCCCTGGCTTTTGTGCACGGTTATGGCGTAGGCCAGCATTAACTCTTCAAGGGTTTCTGCGCCGTATGTAGCCTGACGGCCGTCTTCAAATTCCACCACCAACTCGCCTGTGTAAGCGTTGACCGATATGACTGTGCCCATATCCCCGTTAAACACACCCGCGCCCTGGCTGATTACCCCGCTTTCTTGAGGTTTTATCCACTCTAATTCGTAGTTATTGGCTATGTGCATTACCTTGTCGCCTACCCTAAAAATTTGGCTGCCATAGGTAATTTCGGGCTTGGAGGGCGAAGCGGGATTTAGGCGGTTTTGCAATTGGCGGTTTAGGTTAATCACGCCCGCCACGCCGTTTTTCATAGGCGCCAAAACCTGGATTTTGGCCGGCGGCAGACCCGTATAAGCGGGCAAGCGGGTAGTAACCATCTCTATGGTCGAGCTTAGTATTCTTTCGGGAGAGCTTGCGTTTAGGAAGAAAAAGTCTTTGGAAGCCGTGTTGTCTATAACGGGCATTTTGCCGTTATTAATCAAATGCGCGTTGGTGACTATGTTGGATTCTTCGCTTTGGCGATAAATTTGGGTTAAGTGAGTTACGGGCAGCTTTCCGCTAGCCAAAATATCCGCAAACACGTTTCCCGCCCCCACGCTGGGAAGCTGGTCTTTATCGCCTACGAGAACGAGATGCGATCCCGGCCTTATGGCCTTTAACAGCCCGTTCATTAGATACGCGTCCACCATAGAAATTTCGTCCACGATGATGTATTCATAGTCCAAGGGGTTGTTTTCGTTATACATAAACCCGCGGCCTTGAAAATCGGGCTGGAGCGCCCTGTGGATAGTCATCGCCTCCTCGCCTGTCGCCTCTTGCATTCTCTTAGCCGCTCTGCCCGTGGGCGCCAGCAATAAGAATCTGCCGCCTTTTATCCTTAGGATATATAACACGCAAGAAATAATGGTGGTCTTGCCTGTGCCCGGGCCGCCCGTTATAATCAAAACCCCGTCGTTCAGGCACGAGGTTATGGCCTGTTTTTGAACCGCGTCAAACCTGCAGCCTTTTATATTTTCGTATTCTTGGATCTCTTTGGAATAATCAACTTTTAAGTCGTCCGAACTTTCTATCAGAGCTAACAGCCTTTGGGCTATGTTTTTTTCTATGTTATAAAAATTGGCCAAAGCCACGCATTTATGCTCGGGCTTGGAATAAAACTTTAGCTTGCCGTCGATAGCCATTTCCTCGTAAAAGGAATACAGCTCGTCGTCAGACTTGTCTATATCCAAAATCTCCCGAACGCTGTTATTTAATTCGTCTATGGGAAGATATGTATGCCCGTTTTTTTCGGCGGCGGTTTTTAGGATATAAATAATGCCCGCGCGTAGTCTAAACTCGCTGTCGGGCTTGATTCCCGCTTTTTGCGCGATTTTATCCGCGGTCAAAAAGCCTATGCCGTCGATATCTTCGACCAGTCTATATGGATTTTTTAGAACAATGTCTTTTGCCGAATTACCGTATTCTCGGTAAATCTTTAGAGATAGCGAAGGCGAAATCCCAAAACCCTGCAAAAACATAACCGCTTCTCGCATGGACTGAACGGACATATACGCTTGCGCGATCTTTTGGGCTTTTTCTTCCGAAACGCCCTTCACTTCGGCCAATCTTTCTGGATTTTTTTCTATAATTTCAAAAGTCTTTAAACCAAAAGCATCCACAATCCTGGACGCAGTGACTTCGCCTACGCCGGAAATAAGACCGCTAGCCAAAAACCTGACTATGCCTTCTAAGCTTTGGGGAGTTTCGGTAGAGATATTTTTAACCTCAAACTGCATACCGTATTTTGAGTTATAGCGGTATTCTCCCTCAAGACTCAAATACTCGCCCTCAGTCAATACGGGGAAATAGCCTACCGCGGTAACGGGTTCGCCGTTACAGTCGATGAGAACTACCGTATAACCGTTTTGCTCGTTACGGTAAATGATATCCTCTACCGTGCCTTCTATTTTCAAGGCCTTCTCCAAATTAAATCGATTTTGCCGCCGTTAAAATGTCTTGGACTTTATCCGTCTTTTCCCAAGGGAATTCAGGCTTGCCGAAATGCCCGTTTTTGGCGGTTTGTCTGTATATAGGACGCTTTAGATCAAGAGTCTTTATGATGCCGTAAGGTCTTAAATCAAACACCTCGGTAATTATCTTCATAAGCGCGTCGTCCGTATATTTGGATGTTCCAAAGGTTTCCACATTTAACGAAACAGGACGGGCTTTGCCTATGGCGTAGGATACTTCCAACTGGCACTTGTCGGCAAGTCCCGCCGCCACTATGTTTTTGCAGATATATCTGGCCATATAAGCCGCGCTTCTGTCCACTTTGGTAGGGTCTTTGCCGCTAAACGCGCCGCCGCCGTGCGGGCAGTATCCGCCGTAGGTATCTACTATTATCTTTCTGCCGGTCAGTCCGCTGTCGCCCTGAGGGCCGCCTATTACGAATCTTCCCGTAGGGTTTAATAAAAATTTAGTGTTTTTGCTTAAATATTTTTGAGGAATGCACTCGTTTACAAGCTCCCAGATATCCCCGCGCATGTCTTCAACGGTAACATCCTCGCTGTGCTGGGCGCTGACCAAAACGGAATCCACGCCTACGGGTTTGTCGCCGTCGTATATTACGCTTACCTGGGCTTTGCCGTCGGGACGCAAATAGGGCAGCTTGCCGCTTAGGCGGTATTCGGCTAGTTTATTTGTTAACGCGTGCGCGAGAGTTATGGGCAGAGGCATTAATTCTTCGGTTTCGCGGCAAGCAAAACCAAACACCATGCCTTGATCGCCCGCGCCTATTAAATCCGCAGGGTCTTGTGAATTGTTGTAATCCGCGGAGCTCAACACGCCCATGGCGATATCGGCCGATTGCTCGTCTATCGAGGTCAAAATCGCGCAAGAGTTGAAGTCAAAGCCGTATTTTGCGTCGGTGTAGCCTATCTCTCGTATGGTTTGGCGCACGATTTTGGGTATATCCACATAGCAATCGGTGGTAATTTCGCCCATTACAAGCACAAGCCCCGTGTTAACGGCGACATCGCATGCCACGCGCGCGTCGGGGTCTCGCTCTAATATATTATCCAAAACTGCGTCCGAAATTTGATCGCAAATCTTATCGGGATGTCCGATAGTGACGCTCTCGGATGTAAAAAGTTTGTATTTCATTTTTTATATGTCCTAGCGTTTTTCCTAAATATTATCACATAAAGTCAAGTCGCGCAACATTTGTTCAGGGTTAATATGCCTTTCCCCAATAAATTTTAAACTTGGCCTCTTTGCCGCAAACAGCGCACTTGTCGCCGCAAGGCGTCTGATCGAAAGGCATATTGCGCGAAGTGGCTTGAAGTTTTTCCTTTACCAAGTCTTCGCAAGCTCTGTCTCCGCACCACATCGACAAAGCGAAGTGTTTCTTGGAGATGGCGTCCTCCATTTCCTGCAGATTTTGCACGACCGTAATATGCGATTGCAAAAAGTCGTTGGCTTTATTAAACATATCAACTTGGATAGTATCCAACAGTTTCTTGACCTCTTGAGTCAAAACATCAAGTTTGACTTCGGTCTTAACCAGGGTATCGCGCCTAAAGACCATAGCGATACCGTTTTGGATGTCCCTAGGCCCGATTTCGATTCTGACGGGCACGCCTTTCATCTCGTATTCGTTAAACTTCCAGCCGGGAGACTCGTCCGTGTTGTCTATTTGCGCCCTTATGCCTAAAGCCTTTAGCGACGCTAAAACTTCTTCGCACTTTTGCAGCACTTCGGGCTTTTTGGCCGCGATAGGTATGATTATAACTTGGATAGGCGCCACTTTAGGCGGCAGCACCAAGCCGCGCTGATCGCCGTGAACCATAATTAACGCGCCCATTAGCCGCGTGGAAACGCCCCACGAAGTTTGATATCCGTATTTATGCGTTCCGTCTTTGTCCAAAAATCTTATATTAAAGGGCTTTGCGAAGTTTTGGCCTAAATAGTGCGAAGTTCCGGCCTGCAGGCTCTTGCCGTCTAACATCATAGCCTCGATGCTGTATGTGTCCACCGCGCCCGCGAACTTTTCCTTGGGCGATTTTTGTCCCGCCAAAACGGGTATAGCCAAGACCTCTTTAGCAAAGTCCTGATAGACTTTTAACATTTTTAGGGTTTCTTCTCTGGCCTCTTCTTCGGTGGCGTGGACGGTGTGTCCTTCCTGCCAGAGAAATTCCGAAGTTCTCAAAAAAGGCCTGGTGGTCTTTTCCCATCTGACAATGTTGGCCCATTGATTTATAAGAACGGGTAAATCCCTGTATGACTGAATCCAGCGCGAATACATATCGCAAATTATGGTTTCCGAAGTGGGACGCACCACCAACGCCTCTGCCAAAGGCTCTTGGCCGATGTGGGTTACTCTAGCCACCTCGGGCGCGAAGCCTTCCACGTGCTCGGCTTCTTTTTGCAAAAAGCTTTCGGGTATAAAAAGCGGGAAATACGCGTTTTGATGGCCCGTGGCTTTAATTCTCTCGTCCAATCCTTTTTGTATAAACTCCCAAATGGCGTATCCGTAAGGCCGAATAACCATAGTGCCTTTTACAGGGCCGTAATCTACAAGCTCGGTCTTTAAGATGACATCGGTGTACCATTGCGCGAAATCGCTTTCTATATCCGCGATTTCTTTTACGAAATCTTTTTCAGCCATAATATTACTCCTATATGTAAGCTTTTAAATTTCTTTTCGGTTATTAAGCGCTTGCGTCAGCGTAACTTCGTCGGCGTATTCTATATCGCTGCCCGCCGCCAAGCCCTGAGCAAGCCTCGTGGTCTTGACGCCCAAGGTTTTAAGAAGTTTGGCTATATAAACGGCCGTGGCCTCGCCCTCGACCGTGGTGTCCGTGGCCAAGATTACTTCTTTTACTTTGCCCGAGCTTACGCGTTTTATCAATTGTTTTATGTTAATGTCGTCGGGGCCTTTGGACTGCAAAGGGCTGATATTGCCGTGCAAAACATGATACGCGCCCGTAAAGTCTCGCACTTTTTCAAAGGCCAGCACGTCTTTTGGCTCGCTTACCACGCAAATAATTTCGGGACTTCTTTCAGCGCAAATAGAGCAGATATCTTTGTCCGAAAAATTGCCGCAAATCTTGCAGTATTTTATTTTGGTCTTAGCGTCCACCAAAGCTTGAGCAAAGCTTTGCGCGTCCTCTTGGGACATATTATTGATTACGGCGTAAGCGTATCTTTGCGCAGTCTTGTATCCTACGCCGGGCAATTTGGTAAATTCGTTAATCAGCCTCTCCAGAGGCTCCAGGTTTAGGCTTCTCATAATAGAGCGCTGAACATTCCCATCTTTTGCGCGTATAATTCGTCGGCTTTTTCAAAAGCTTCGTTAAACGCCGCCATAATCAAATCTTCCAACATTTCCACGTCATCGGGATCAACCGCTTCGGGTTTTATATTGATGGACAATAACTTTTTCTTGCCGTTGAGTTTAACTACCACCATTCCCCCCGCGGCTGCGCCTTCCACTTCGGCGTTTTCCAATTCTTCCTGGGCTTTTTTCATGCTCTCTTGCATCTGTTTGGCTTGTTTCATCATCTGCTGCATATTCATGCCGCCCATGCCGCCAAATCTGCCAAAATTACCCATATATTGCTCCTTTATTATTTAACTATTAATTTATTTCCCGCCAAATCTTTTAGTTTCTTTATGCGCTCTTCGGTAATTTCGGGCTGTTTTTCGCCCAATACGGCCTTAAACTTTAGTCCGTCTAAAAAGCTCTCTATTATTTGAATACTCTTAGGCTCGTTTAGAAGCTTATAAGAGTTTTTATCGGCAACGGTAACCACGAGCGCGTCTTTTTCCAGCTTGATCTTTTCCAAATTATTGGTTACTTGATAGTATAGCAAATGTTCGCCGTTTTCTCTTAATTTAAAAGCAAGTTCGCCCAAAGTTTTATCGGCAGAGCGATACGAGCTCTCTTGTTCGTCAAAAATGTCCTCGGGCGCTATAAAATGCCCCTGCTTTTCGGGCGGAACCAAGTCCGCAAAAGGAATGTCTTCAATAACTTTTTCGCTTGCGTCCTGAGCTATTTGTTCTTTTTTATCTTGTTTTTGCTCGGATATAAGCTTTTCAATTTTAGGTTCGTTAAAGTTAGGCTGCCCGTTAGGTTGTTCGCTGATTTTTGGAGCGTATTTTAAATCGTTTAGTTTATTTTCAAGTTCATTCAGCTTGGCCAAGACCGCGTTGGGCGTGTTTATCAATAAGCGCGCGGCCTTTATTATGGCGTTTTCCAATGTAATTCGGGGATTTAATCCAAACCTTAAGTCCTGATCTAACGAGCTGAAAATATCAATGCAAACCGTGATTTTGTCCAGATCGGCTAATGTCGAATGCTCCTGAATCTGACTTAACACTTCAAGGGGCAAGCCTAAGATGTCGTTTGGGTTTTTGCAGGTCTTGACTACGCCCATGTTCCTAAAATATGTAGTAAGGTCGCGGGTAATTATGTTAATGCTCTTGCCCGTCTCCGCCAAAGAGTTGACGATTGCTAAGCAGTTATTCAAATCGCCCTTAAGTATATGCGCCGCAAGCGCGCCTATTTGCTTTATGTCCGCGCCGCCTAGAAGCTCCAAGACATCGCCGTATGTAACTTCTTTTGCGCTAAAGCCCGCGCACATATCGGCAATAGACAGCGCGTCGCGCACGCTGCCAAGGCCGCTTCGGGCGATCAGTTCTATGGCCTCTTTGGACGCTTTTATGTTGGAACTGTTAAACACATAAGAGATTATCTCGGCTATCTTTTCTGTGGGCACTAGTTTAAAATCAAACCGCATACACCTGGACATAATGGTGGGCGGGATTTCGTGCGGCTCGGTGGTCGCCAGGATAAAGATTACATATTCGGGCGGCTCTTCCAAAGTTTTTAAAAGAGCGTTGTAAGAGCTAGCCGTCAGCATATGCACTTCGTCTATTATATAGACTTTGTACTTGCTGTTAACGGGCGGATATTTGACCTGTTCTTTTAGCTCCCTTATGGCGTCCACGCCGTTGCTGCTAGCGCCGTCTATTTCTATGATGTCTATATTGTCTTCTATCCTGCATATATCGCAAACTTCGCAAGGCGAACCGTTTTCGGGCTTGAGACAGTTGACCGCGCGCGCGAAAATTCGGGCGACCGTGGTCTTGCCTGTGCCGCGGCTGCCGCAAAACAAATAGGCGTGGCCTATACGGTCGTTGATAATCTGGTTGATTAAGGTGCGCTTAATCGCGTCCTGGCCTGCCACTTCCTCAAAAGTTTTAGGGCGGTATTTGCGGTATAATGCGGTGTATCCCATAGTTATCCTAATAATTTTAATTTATTCTTTATGCGCTGCAAAGTGTTATCCACGGCTTTGGGAGTTTTGTTAATCTTCTGGGCAATTTCGTTATATGAAAGTCCTTCTAGATAATGATTTAGCACTCTTTTTTCCAAGTCGGACAGTTTGGTTTCTATTAAGGATTTTAATTTTTGAGTCTGCTCGTCTTTTAGCAGTATGTCCAGCGGGTTTTGTGCGCTGGGATCTGTTATGTAATCTATAAATTCTTCGTCCTCGCCCGTGTCGTTGTTTAGGCTTAAGGACTCGTTTAGCGGCCGGTGTTTTAGTCTTAGAGAATTTTTTACCGCTGTCTGCATATTTCGCGTAATGCACAAGTCCGCGAAAGCGGCAAAATTTCCTTTATTGGAATCATAATCCCTTACCGCCTTGTATAGACCGATCATTCCCTCTTGGATAAGGTCGTCGGTATCTCCGCCCACCAAAAAATAGGCTCGGGCGAGTCTTTTTATTTTGTATTTATAATCGCTTAAAATCTGCTCAATCGCGGTTGAATCGCCTTTTTTTGCTTTCTCAACCAAAATTTCGCTGTCTAATGACTTCATAAATCACCGCTCCGCACGCTACCGAAGCGTTAAGCGAATTGACTTTTCCAAACATGGGCAGGGTTATTATTCCGTCGCAAAGCTTTTTGGTCAATTCTTTCACGCCTGAATCCTCGCCGCCCACTACCACGCACAACGGGCCTTTTAAATCCGCTTGATAGATGTTTTGTCCGCCCGTTTCCGCCGCCAGGACTTTGATATTTTTATCTTTGAGTTCTCGTATGGCGTCATTGATATTGGTAACTTTGGCGACTTTGATATGCGCAGCCGCGCCAGTCGAAACTTTTATTACCGTTTCGTTGACGCTTGCCGAACGGTGTCTTGGTATTATTACTCCGTGAGCGCCCGCGCACTCGGCTACCCTTAGCACGCTGCCAAGGTTGTGCGGGTCTTCCACTCCGTCCAGCATTATAATAAGCGGCTGTTGGCCTTGACTTTGGGCAAACTCCAATATCTCGTCTAAGTCGCTGTATTTATAATCCGTAACATCGGCTATAAAGCCCTGGTGTCTTGTGCCTTTGCTCTCTTTGTCAAGAACGGCTTTGTCCAAAAAGACAATCTTTATGCCTTTGCTTCGGGCTATATTTATCAATCTGTTGGCCTGACCGTCTTTTAGGTCTTTAGCGACAGCCAATCTTTCTATGGTAAGATTGGATTTTAACGCCTCGCTTACCGCGTTTCTTCCTATTATTTTCAACCTGGTTTTTTCCTTTTTTTTAATGGATTATTGACTTTAAACTTCGGGATCAAACAGTTTTTTATGGCGTTCTTTAACTTGGGCGGCTTTGCCGCAAGTCATTTTCCCCTCGCTGCAAACTCCGTAAACGCAAGACGGCCCGCTGTTTTTAAACAAATTGGGCGCGACCTTTATTGCTTCTTCCAGCATTCGCCACGCCACTTCTCTTATCTCCCATTGGGCGCGGTTGCAGCAGCGCAAGCCGAAAAAGTGCATCAGTTCCCTAGCGTTCATAGTCATAATGAGTTTTGTTTCGGCGGCATTGGGCAGCACAAATCTTGCGTCCTCGTTGCTTGCTTCGCCCTCGCCCAGTCTTTGCTGCCAAGCTACGTACCAATTATGTATTTGCCGCATTTGATCGTTGTATTCGTCAACCGCGTCTTGTCCCAAAGCCTCTATTGCGGGCGGAATTATATAATTAAAAGTTTTGTCCGCGCCTACGTATCTTTGGGATTTTACCGAAAAACTCGCTATTCTATGCCTTGTAACTTGCGCCAAAAACGCTCTGGAGACGCCTTCAATCGAAAAAGTAAAGCTAGCATGCTCAATGGGCGACAAATGCCCCATTTTTATCAGCATATTTATAAATTTTGAAGTGTCTTTTAGGTCTATATCGTTCTTTAACCGGTCTATATCCAAATCCGAATAACAAAGTTTTGCCGCAAGCGCTACGGTCTTCTCTGGTTCGGGCGTATATCTTAATAAAGTAACCTTGGGTTTTACGCTTTTTATTTCCATTTTAATAACCTATTCCTTTTGTATAATCATGGACATCAATTCTTCCAATCTTTTTTGGTTCTTGGTCAAATAGTGATAGCCCAATACTGCCTCTAAAGCCGTGGCTTTTTTGTAATCGGCGATCGTGGAATTTTTTGCAAAACTAGAATTGTGGCGGTTTCGAGCTCTTCTTCCCAAGTCCTTTTCCGGTTCGGTCAAAGAGTCGTATATGCGCTCCCAGATCCTTGCCTGCGCGGTCGCGCTTACAAACGCTTTCATTTTAACATGCAGCGCGCCTGAGCCGGCGTCGCTCATACTAACCAGCCATTCCCTAATCGCCAAAGTCAAATAAGCGTCGCCTATCCACGCAAGCACCAAAGGGTCGGCGCTAATCGGGTCTATTGTCATATTTGTCATTATACCACAACCCGAAAAAAAGAACAAAAATTTAAAATAGACAAAGTTTGTTTAAAAATGATAAGGAAAAATTAAACCAAAAGCAGCTTATCGCCCAGCCACCAAAA
>DATCJN010000043.1:0-5384 GCA_036562755.1 Clostridia bacterium
GTTTCCGCTTTATTTATTCTTCTTTACTATGTTATTATTAATAATGACGGAACGGCTTAATAAAGTAGTGGCTATTACCAATGAGAAAAAGGCAAATGGTTTAAATGACCAATAAGGCGAATTCAAAAAATTTTATAAAACCTGTTATTTTAATAATAGTATTAATCAGCTTTTTGGGCGTAATGTTTTGGGGCTCTTCCGATCCCGAAATAATTATATCTAAAGATTCGGCTGTCATTAAGGGCATGTATGGCCTGGAAGCGCGTTTTGAAGATATAGAGGAAATCACGCTCATAGAAAAGAGCATGAAGGAAATCGGAATAGGACGCAGAACTAACGGCTTTGACGGTTTCGGAATAGCGTTAAAAGGTTATTTTAGTTCAGGCGAACTAGGCGATACTATATTATTCGTTCGCCCAAATTCATCGCCCACTATAAAGATAAAAAGAAAAACAGATAAAGACATTTATATAAGCCTAAAAGACAGCCATAAAACAAGGCGATTATATGAGAATTTACGCTCCGCTCTAGACAAATAAAGGAGATATCAAATGAGCGCGTTTGAAGTAAAGTTCGGCAACCCTGAAGGGTTATTCAAATCAAAGGCTTTTAGCCAAGTAGTTTCAATTAGCGGCAAGGCCAGAACGATTTACATCGGCGGACAAAATGCCGTCAACGCTCAAGGCGAGTTGGTGGGCAAAGACGACTTTGAAGCGCAAGTAAAACAGGCGCTTGAGAACATTAAGATTGCTCTAAAATCAGAAAACGCCGCTTTTGAGGATGTCATCAAGCTTAATATTTATATGGTAGACGGTTGCGACGCCGGGGCGGGATTTAAGGTCTTTAGAGAAATAGTAGGCGAGCTTAAGAATCCGCCTTTAATTACCGTTCTGAAAGTATCGGGGCTTGCCAATCCTTTATACTTAATAGAAATCGACGCTATAGCGGTCGTGGAAGAAAAAAACTAACGGGCTAAAATGCCCGTTTTTTTATCTATAAAAATCTATTTTCTTTAACGCGTTAAAATGGATAATTAAAATTAACCAGTTGCCAAGTATCAAAAAATTATACATCACGCCTTCGCAAGCAGCAAATCTTTATAGAAGTGAATTTAAATATGGCGGCAGGTTTGACGCTGGCGGCTTTAGCGTCGCTAAAGAATACATAATAGCTCGCTCAAAGGCAAATATTCGCCAAATGGATTGAAAGAATGTTAAAAAAACATCGCAATAAAAAAGGGACGATAGACAGTCGTCCCTTTTTTTATTAATCAACTTATCATTAATTGACGTGTTCGATTTTTAATATATTGGTGTTGCCTGACACTCCTACAGGCACGCCCGCGGTAATCACCACAATATCGCCTTTTTTGACTATGCCCGTTTTTTTGGCGCAGTCTATGGCGTGGGCGAACAACAAGTCGGTGTTTTCCTGCATTGTTCCCAGAGCGGGCACGACGCCCCAGCTTAAAGAGAGTTTATGAAAGACTTTTTTGCTGGTAGTTACGGCTATTATGGGCGGACCGGGTCGGAAACTGCTTATCATTCTTGCCGTTAAGCCGCTTTGGGTAACTACCAAAATGGCGGCGGCATTTAAATCCATAGCCGCGGCGCAGGTCGCGTGGGAAACAGCGTCCGAGATATTTTTTATTTCCATTTCCAAAGCGCTAAAGTTCTTTTTATAATTAATCGTGCTTTCGGCGTAACTTGCGATGGACGCCATGGTCTTTAGCGTTTGAAGAGGATAATCGCCGACCGCTGTTTCGCCGCTTAACATTATCGCGCTGGTGCCGTCAAAAACAGCGTTGGCTATGTCCGATATTTCAGCTCTGGTGGGCTTGGGAGCGTGTATCATAGATTCAAGCATTTGGGTTGCGGTAATTACCTTTTTTCCCGCGCGGAAACATTTTTTGATAATGTTTTTTTGGATGGACGGCAGCTGTTCAAACGGAATTTCCACGCCCATATCGCCTCTTGCTACCATTATTCCGTCCGAATATCGCAAGATATCGTCGATATTATTTACGCCCTCATGGTTTTCAATCTTAGCTATAATCTCTATTTCTTCGCCGCCGTTGCGGTTTAACAGATTGCGCACTTCTTTAATATCGTCGGCCGAGCGCACAAAAGACATGGCTATATAATCCACATCCTGCTTTATGCCAAAGAGCAAGTCTTCTTCGTCCTTTTTAGAAAGATAAGGCATTTCTATGTGGCAGTTGGGGATATTGATGCTCTTATTATTTGACAAAACCCCGCCTTCCACTACCGCGCAGACTATTTCGGTTTTGGTAACACTAAGCACTTTTAGCTCTATAAGCCCGTCGTTTAGCAAAATGGCTGTGTCGGGTTTTACGCATAGGGGAAGCTTTTTAAAGGTTATGCTTACTCTTTCGTTGTTTCCCACTATATCTTCGGTAGTCAAAGTAAATTTTTGACCTTTTTCCAAAACTACTTTAGAGTTTTCAAAAGTCTTAATTCTTATTTCGGGGCCTCGGGTGTCCAGCATTATGGCGATGGGAAGATTAAGCTCTTCTCTTAAAGCCTTGATAAGCTTAATTCTTCTTTCGTGCGCCTCGTAATTTTCATGCGAAAAGTTAAGGCGCGCAACATTCATGCCTGCGAGCATGAGCTCTCTCAATACGGTTTCATCTTCTGTTTTGGGGCCTATTGTGCATATAATTTTGGTTTTTCTAACCATTTTTAATATATAAAACTCCTATTTGATTTCAGTAATTTAAACCTATAAGATTATAACACACTTAATTCTAAACACAAACGACGATTTATGCATTATTTATGAAAAATTATTCTTAATTTATTATTTATATAAGTTGACTTGATACTCCTTTGAAAGATTTTTCATATTGACAGCCGCTCTATCGCCAAGTAAAATATAGCTATATTTATTAACTAAAGAGGAACGCATAATGAGTAAGATTTTTGTAATAGGCAGCGTCAATATGGACTTGGTTATAGGCGTAGAACGCATGCCCAAAAACGGCGAAACCATAAGCGGCTGCGGTTTTATGACCAATCCTGGCGGCAAGGGCGCCAATCAGGCGGTGGCGGCGGCCAAGATGAACGCCCCGACATATATGGTGGGCTGCGTCGGCGTTGACGCTTTTGGCGAAGAATTATCCAAGGCGCTAAAAGCTTACGGCGTAAATACGCAATATTTATCCAGCGTAGAAACCAACAGCGGCATAGCCGTAATAGTAGTAGAAAAGGGCGACAACCGCATAATCTTGGACGCGGGCGCAAACCACAAGATAACCAAAGAGATGGTCGATAAGGCGCTTGAGGCGGCGGAAACAGGCGATTATTGCATATGCCAGCTTGAGATTCCTTTGGACATTGTGGAACACGCTTTTTCGCGCGCAAAACAAAAAGGGCTTACCACCGTGTTAAATCCCGCGCCCGCCGTAAAACTGGGCGAAAATATATTAATTAACACCGATATAATCGCGCTAAACGAAACAGAATGCGAGATTTTGGCAGGCGTTCTGCCCTGCGGCCAAGAGGATTATATAAAAGTCTTTGATTATTTTGCTAAGTTTGATATCAAATCCGTTATAATCACTCTTGGCGGAAAAGGTTCGGTATTAGTCCAAAAAGATTTTATTAATCATGTCCCCGCGCACAAAGTTCAAGCGGTCGATACCACCTCGGCCGGAGATACCTTCCTGGGCGCCGTAGTGTCAGAACTATCCAAGGGCAAAGACATGTTGTCCGCTATGAAATTTGCAAGCGCCGCAAGCGCTTTGACGGTTACCAAAAAGGGCGCTATGCAGTCCATTCCATACTACGACGACGTTGTAAGATTTTTAGACGGCAAACAATAAAAGAAGGCTGTTACAAAAAACAGCCTTTTTTATTGCTGATTTTTAGTCTTCTATATTTATATATCTTTTTATGTTGTAATAAGAAATATTTTGAATTAATTTCTTTAGATTGTCAGTGTTATTGGGGTATTCTCCTGCAAAAACGGCGCGCGCTATAAAGTTGCACAATATCCTTCTAAAATAATCGTGTCGGACATAGGAAGTAAGGCTTCTGGAATCCGTAAGCATGCCTATGAAATTACCGAGCACGCTGTATTCCGAAACGGCTGACAGATGGTCGTAAATGCCGTGTTTGGTATCATTAAACCACCAAGCCGCGCCGCTTTGAACCTTCCCTTTTATGCCGTCGCCCTGAAAACAATTAATAATCGAGTTAATTACTCTGGTATCGTTGGGGTCTAAAGAATAAACAATGGTCTTAGGCAGACAGTCTTGCGACGCAAGGGCGTTTAATAACCTCGCTAAGTTATTCGGCTCAAAAGAGCTGTTTATGCAGTCAAAGCCTGTGTCCGGCCCGAGTTTTTTGAACATAGTAGTATTATTATTTCTTAAACAATTAAAATGAAGCTGCATAGCCATATCATATTTTTTATATTGCTTAGCAAAATACAGCAGCATAAAGGTCTTAAATTTTTTGGCTTGAATATCCGAAACTTTAGAGCCTTTTAGCGCTTTTTTAAAGATAGCGGCGGCTTCTTTTTTAGAGCATTCTTCATAAACAAGCTCGGTCAAGCCGTGGTCGGATACTTTGCAGCCGTTTTTTGCAAAGTATTCCAGGCGGTTCTCCAGCGCTTTAGTTAGGTCGTCCAAGGTTTTAATTTCAATTCCGCTTACTTTGGCTAGATTTTTTATGTAGCCGCAAAAATCGGGTAACTCAATATTTAGCGCTTTGTCCGGTCTAAACGAAGGCAGGACTTTAAAGCCTAAATCTTGTTTTGCAAGCTCTTTGTGCGCGGCAAGGTCGTCAGCGGGGTCGTCCGTGGTGCACAACAATCGGACGTTAGATTTTTTTATTATATTGCGCGCCGAAAAAGAAGGAGAGTTTAGTATTTTTTTAGTCAAATCGTAAATCTCTTTCGCGGTGTCGGCGTTTATTTCGCCTTCGTAGCCGAAATAGGTCTTTAGCTCCATATGGCACCAAATGTAAATAGGATTGCCGACGCAAAGAGGCAGGCAGGAACAAAACGCCTTAAACTTTTCAAAGCTGTCCGCGTCCCCTG
The DNA here is from genome assembly GCA_036562755.1 of Clostridia bacterium. Taxonomy (GTDB): domain Bacteria; phylum Bacillota; class Clostridia; order Christensenellales; family DUVY01; genus DUVY01. The sequence goes on from DATCJN010000043.1 coordinate 5,065, forward strand.
TGATATATTTTTCGTCAACGCCGCAGTTTCTCATCAGCCGCCATTTATAATGGTCGCCCGACAGCCAAAGCTCGGTTATATCCGAAAAAACCTTATCTTCCAAAATCCAATTAGGATTGATATGGCAGTGATAATCGATTATGGGCAAATCCTTGGCGAAATTATTATAAAGTTCTTTCGCCAAATCGGATTCCAACAAAATATCGTCGCTCAAAAATTTCATATTATTGCCTCCGATAATAGTATTTACAATATGATAATTTAATTTTATGTAACCGCTTACATAAATAATATATACCAATGCCGTCGAAAACACAAGC
>DATCJN010000045.1:0-5707 GCA_036562755.1 Clostridia bacterium
TTTTTCGCGTTTAGCTCTTGAATCTTTTTCAAAAGCTTAGGGTCAACGAAAGGTCCTTTTTTTACCGATCTGCTCATTTAGCTAACCTCTTTAATTGATTCGTTTGACAATAAATCTGTCGGAACGATTCTTTTTCTTTCTAGTTTTTAAGCCCATCGCTTTCTTGCCCCAAGGCGTCATAGGGCTGGGCATACCAACGGGGGACTTGCCTTCGCCACCGCCGTGAGGGTGATCGACAGGGTTCATAACAAAGCCGCGGACGATAGGTCTAACGCCCAAATGACGGGTGCGTCCGGCTTTGCCTAAGCTTACAAGCTCGCTGTCAAGATTGCCTACTTGACCGATGGTAGCGCGGCAGGATATGGGAACCATTCTCATTTCGCCGCTAGGCAATCTAAGCGTAGCGTATTTGCCTTCTTTAGCCATTAATTGCGCCGCAGCGCCCGCGGTTCTTGCGAGTTGTCCGCCGCGCTTAGGCTGAAGCTCAATATTATGAACCATAGTACCTACGGGCACATATTCCAAAGGCATAGCGTTGCCCACTTTGATATCAACATTTGCGCCGGATACTACGGTATCTCCCACTTGCAATCCCAAAGGCGCTAAGATATATCTCTTTTCGCCGTCGGCATAATGAAGCAACGCGATAAACGCCGTGCGGTTAGGGTCGTATTCGATAGCCGCTACTTTTGCGGGGATGTTGTCCTTATCGCGCTTGAAATCTATAATACGATATTTGCGTCTGCCGCCGCCGCCTATATGTCTGACGGTGATTTTGCCTTGGTTATTGCGTCCGCCTGTGCGGTTAAGACTGACTGTTAACGACTTTTCGGGCTCTTTCTTGGTGATAACCGAATAGTCCAATACAGTCTTAAATCTCGTTCCCGGCGTTATAGGTCTTAGTCTTTTAATAGCCATTGTTTTCTCCTTATGCCAGACTGTCAAACAAATCTATGGACTTGGAGTCCTTAGTCAATTGTATGATTGCCTTTTTATAAGAGGGCGTCATTCCCTCGTGCATGCCTTGTCTTTTTAGTTTGCCGCGCGCGTTAATGGTGTTTACGCTCTCGACAGATACTTTAAAAATTTCTTCAATAGCTTGCTTTATTTGCTTTTTATTAGCCTTTTTGTTGACTATAAAGGTATATTTCTTAGATTGTATTCCGTCATAACTCTTTTCGGACATAACGGGTTTTATGATGATATCATAAGGATTATTCATTACCGTAAGCCTCCTCAATCTTCTTGACCGCGCTCTTTAGCATAACGACCTTATTATGACGGACAACATCATAAACATTTATAAAATCCGTGCAAATCGTGTTTACTGTAGGTATGTTCCTAGAAGCTCTGACTACGCTTTCGTCGAGTTCAGGCAACACCAATAGCACGCTCTTGTCTAGTTTCAGATTCTTCAAAACATCGGCAACCTCTCTGGTTTTTGCGGAAACGAGCTTAAGATCGTCCAAAACCATAATCTCATCGTCCAAAACTTTCGCGCTTAATGCCGACAATAAAGCCAATCTCTTAGCTTTCTTGTTGATCTTTTGAGAAAAATCTCTGGGCTTAGGCGCAAAAACTACGCCGCCGTGATACCATTGAGGCGCGCGAATAGAGCCTTGACGCGCTCTACCTGTCTTCTTTTGTCTCCAAGGCTTTCTGCCGCCGCCTCTAACTTCGGCGCGCGTCAGAGCGCTCTTGGTGCCTTGTCTGCGGTTGGCTAGTTGAGCGACTATAACTTGGTGTATTAAGGGCTTGTTTACTTCTTGCCCAAAAACCTTATCGCTTAGCTCAATAGAACCGACTATTTCTCCGCTTTGATTATATACATTAACTTTAGGCATATCTTAATTCTCCTTATCTTGCGGACTTCACAGCTTGACGGACAGCAACCAGCCCGCCCTTAGGTCCGGGAACCGAACCTTTTACAAGCAAAATATTCTTTTCAGCGTCAACCTTGACTACCTCAAGATTTTGAATGGTTACTTTTTCATGCCCATAATGTCCGGGCATGTTTCTGTTTTTGAAAACTCTGCCGGGATCGGTGTGAGCGCCCATAGAACCTACTTCTCTATGAACAGGGCCTGTACCGTGCGACATCTTTAGGCGGCGGGCATTCCAGCGTTTAATGGTGCCCGAAAATCCGCGACCTCTGGTAATTCCGCTTACATCGACAAAATCGCCGGTTTGAAAAATGTCGCATTTTATTTCATCGCCCGCTTTATAATCGGACGCGTTGGACAATTTGAATTCTTTTAAAAATCTCTTGGGAGTAAGACCTGCTTTCTTTAGATGGCCCAAAACAGGCTTGTTAACGCTCTTTTCCTTAGTATCAAGAAAGGCTACTTGAACGGCGCTGTAACCGTCCTTTTCTTCCGTCTTGACCTGGGAAACATAACACGGGCCGGCCTCGATAACCGTTACGGGTATAACCGTGCCGTCCTCGGAAAATACCTGAGTCATTCCTAATTTTTTTCCTAATATAGCTTTATTCATCGTAATACGTCCTCCGGCAAGCCTTACAACTTGATCTTGATATCAACGCCTGCGGGCAAGTCGAGCTTCATAAGACTGTCGACCGTTTTTGCCGACGGGCTGTAAATATCTATCAAACGCTTGTGCGTTCTTATTTCGAATTGCTCTCTCGAGTCTTTGTACTTATGAGGCGCGCGCAAGATTGTAACGATTTCTTTTTCGGTGGGAAGCGGGATAGGGCCGCTGACCTTGCCGCCCGTTCTCTTGGCGGTTTCGACAATCTTTAACGCGGATTGATCCACCAAATCATGCTCATAAGCTTTTAGATTGATTCTGATTCTTTGTCCTGCCATGTCTTTTATTTATAACCTCCAAATTGCTCTACTTAAGCTAACTCATACAATGCGCCGTGTGTTTCATATTTGTTACATTTTTTTACGGCTTTTTTTAAAAAGCCGCTAAAAAAAGTAAAAATATTTTTAGCTTAAGCCGTTCCCGATAGATTAGGAACATAGATCCGCCGAAGTTATCCGATTAGGCGCTGCAATTATTTCGCCTAGGTAACCTTCGGGTTCATCTCCCCAAAAAAACGCTGTGTTCAGCGAACACGCTTATATATTGTAATATAAGCGTTTTTTTATGTCAAGAAAATAACACAACCTTTCTAATTTTTTAAAGACGACTTTTTTGTTTTGGACGGTTAATTTTTTGATTTAAAAAATCCTAAAAACTCTTATAGGCATTAGAATCGTTAAGACTTGCTTAGTTTATAATAAAATAATTATAAAGTCAATTTTTTGGTTTATCTTTATAGAAATCATTATTTTAGCTCAAAATTTTGCCTTGCCGATAAAGCCAAATACTTTTAAAAAGTATAATTTTATCTAATACGTCTTTATTTGTCTAATTATTTATTTATATACGTAAATTTTTAAAATATCACAATATTGTTAAAAATATGTTTATTTTTTGTCGCAAATCACATATAATTATAGTAATTGTTTTTGAGTGGGGGGGTTTTTGTTTTTATGAAAAAAAGATCTCTATTGCTTATGGCAATTTTGTATTTATTTACAGGAATTTATTCTTTATATTGGTACATAAAGTTTCAAATGGAATTGAAAAAAGCTACGGGTAAAGGTTTTGGCGGTTTAGGTCACTTTTTGATGACGATTCTTACTTTGGGCATATATTACATTTATTGGCAATACGCCGCAGGAAAGAGATTGGCTAAATTAGGAGCAAGCGACTTAAGCGTAATATATCTAATATTGTTTTTTACTACGGCAGGAGCGCTCACGCCTTTTATTATGCAAGCTCAAGCCAACGGCGTAGCAAAGAAATAAACTCAAAGCTTATATATAATAATGTATAATCCCTTTTTTGCGGCAAGCGTTAAAAAAGGGATTTTTTATTTTAAATATCATTAAGCAAAAGGTAAAAATAACCGCCTTTTTCTAAAAGGCGGTTATTATAAACTTATCATTATTATTTATTTCTATTAAGCGCAGTTTAAATCTTTCTTTTGGTATCTAAAATATCCCCAGATATTTAAGGCTATAGCAGGGACAAGCCAGATAACGATAGGCTGCCAATTAAATGTTATTTTTCCGCCGACAGCAAGCCCCGACATGTTCATGACGTTGAAGATAAATAGATAGTTTAAATGAGTTATCCAATTGATTTTTTCATACAAGAATGTGATTAAAACTGAAACAATCGCATAAACAAAATATAAAACAATGCCGGACAAAATGCATATCGCAAGATAGTTTTTGCCCTTTTTTACGCCCGCTGCGCCATACATCAAAAGCCCGAAAATAAAGTTCATTAACAATAAGCCCGCTTGAAGAGTAAAATAATCGCCTATATTGAAGTTAAATTTAAATTGATTAAACGCTATTATCAGCAAAAAGTTAACAAGCGCTGTCGCCGCCTAAACATCAATAATATTGACAAAAAACGAAAGCAATTGAGTTATATACATCTTTTTTCTGGATATGGGATGGGCGAATAAAAATTCGGTAGTGTTTTTGCTTTCGTCTTTTAACAACGCCGCCATGGCGACAATAGAACTAAAAATCAAAAACATAGTCAAGGTGTCGGCATCAAACGACAAAGCGTAAAAACTAAAAATATTTAGATTATTAATAGGCGCAGCTTCGGGCGGCAATATATCGATAGTTGAGATCAATAAAAACACCCCTAAATTCAGCATAACGATAGCGGTCATAACGACAAACCACACTATCAAAAAGGTTTTGCTTTGCAATATGGTATTTTCGATTAATCCGGTATTTATATATTTGTTAGTTTTTTTCGCGTTTTACATGGCTTATTTTCCTTTAAATATAATATTGCATAAAGGTTTTCTCTAAATCGCCTATTTCTTTAGACAACTCTTTTACGTCTATTACGTCGACTATCCTGCCTTTTCTTATTATCGCGGCTTGATCGCAAACTTTTTGGACGTCGCTTAGGATATGAGTGGACAATAACACAGTCGCTCCGCGCTGGCGTTCTTGTTCTATCAAGTTAAAGAATTTTTGCTGCATTACGGGGTCAAGCCCGCTTGTCGATTCGTCCAAAATCAAAAGTTCGGAACTGTGCATCAGGGCAAAAATAATGCTGACCTTTTTTGCGTTGCCGAAAGAAAGTTGTTTGCCTTTTTTGCGAACGTCAAGTTCAAATAATTCGATAAGCTCTTTTACCCTTTGCGTTCCGCAGCATCTTAATCTTGCGGAATATTCGAATAATTCTTTTACGGTAAGCTTTTTATAAAAAATCGACTCAGCTGGCACGTATCCTACGCGGCTTTTTATCTCTTCGTCATAAGCGAAAACGTCTTTAGAAAAGATTTGCGCGCTGCCCCGACGCGGGAAAAAGCAAACCCATAAGTATTCTAATAGTAGTGGATTTGCCCGCGCCGTTAGGTCCGATAAATCCATAAATCTTGCCCTGCTCGACGCTGAAAGTCACGTCTTCGATGTCCATTTTATTTCCGTAATATTTTTTTAAGTTGTTGACTTGAATTACAGGCGCCATAAAAAACTCCTTAATAAAAAATAACGCACACGGTCGATTATAACAAAAAACGACCATGTGTGTCCAAAAAAAAGATAAATAAAAATATAATTTTAATTAAAAATTAATATTTTTAATTAAAATCTCATTTTAAAAACAGCGTTAATTTATTAATAGATAAATTTTTTATTGATGCCTTGATTTATAT
>DATCJN010000058.1:0-3823 GCA_036562755.1 Clostridia bacterium
TTATGATAAAAGTTCTTACTTACGGCACTTTTGATTTATTGCACTACGGTCATATAAATTTGCTTCAACGCGCTAAGGCTTTGGGTGACTATTTGGTAGTGGGTTTATCAACCGATGAGTTTAATGAAATAAAAGGCAAAAAAAGTTATTTTAACTATGCCGAAAGAAAAAGAATGTTAGAAGCCTTACGTTGCGTGGATTTGGTTATACCGGAAGAAAGCTGGGAACAAAAAATAAACGACATAAAAGAATTTAAAATTGACATTTTCGTAATGGGCGACGACTGGAGAGGTAAATTTGACTTTTTAAAGGACTATTGCGAAGTTATATATCTGCCGCGAACGCCCGAAATATCCACCACTAAAATAAAAAAGGACTTTTTCAATATAAAATAGTTTTATTTTAATTAAACTTTCTTGAAATAACCTAATTATCTTAGGTTATTTTTGTTATTAGCGGTTTAAATTTAGCCCTAAATTTCCAAAATTTTTAATAAATATGGGGCATAAGAATTAATTTTTTTCTTGACTTTTCGTTTAAACTATTGTATATTTTTATAGTCAGTTCCGCAGGGAGCTGACAACTTTTTAAAAAGATATATGGGCCTTTAGCTCAGTTGGTTAGAGCGCTCGGCTCATAACCGATCGGTCCGGGGTTCAAGTCCCTGAAGGCCCACCATATATGGCCCGGTAGTTCAGTTGGTTAGAACGCTAGCCTGTCACGCTAGAGGTCGAGGGTTCGAGCCCCTTCCGGGTCGCCAAAAAAATAAGCTGCCAAGATTAATTCTTTGGCATAATTTTTAAAAAGCGAACATTAAAAAATAAAAACACGCCAGGGCTTGCCTCGGTAGCTCAGTCGGTAGAGCAGAGGACTGAAAATCCTCGTGTCGGTGGTTCGATTCCGCCCCGAGGCACCACTTGCTGGCGTAGCTCAACAGGCAGAGCAGCTGACTTGTAATCAGCAGGTTGATGGTTCGATTCCGTTCGCCAGCTCCATATGGGTAGGTTCCCGAGCGGTCAAAGGGAGCAGACTGTAAATCTGCCGCCTCCGGCTTCGGTGGTTCGAATCCACCCCTGCCCACCAAATTATATAAGCGCGATAATAAATATCGCGCTTTTTGTTTTTCGCTGAAAAATAATCAAGTATCAATTTAAAATAATCGCTATTTCGCCCGTTCCAAGCCCGCTTTTATAACCTCTCGGCTAACGCTTCTTTCCGCCTCTTGATTTCTTGACGCTCGCTTCAGGTTCGCTTTATCTCGACTTTTGGACGCGCGTTTATAGCTTGCCTGTCACTCTCGGCGCTCGTCTTTACCTTCCGATGCCTTTTAATTGATTTTCGCAATATTTTGCCGCTCTCAAAGTATTCAAGAAGTTCTTTTTCCTGCTCAAAGTCGTTTTTTTGTTCTTCTAAAAACCTTTCCTTATAGTCATATCCGCCCGACAAACTTTCATATAAATAATTATATCAAAATATGCAAGGAGTATTGTATGGAGAACTTTGACCTATATCAAGATATAGCCACCCGCACAAACGGCGATATATATGTGGGCGTGGTAGGCCCTGTTAGAGCGGGCAAATCAACCTTTATAACCAAGTTTATGGAAGCCTTGGTTATTCCCAATATAACCAACAAAAATGTCCGCGAGCGCACAATCGACGAGCTGCCTCAAGCGGCGGCGGGCAAAACCATAATGACTACCCAGCCCAAATTCGTTCCCAACGAAGCCGCCAAAATCAAAATCAGAGACAACATCGAGATTAAAGTCCGAATGGTTGACTGTGTGGGCTATTTGGTTGACGGCGTTCAAGGCCACACCGAAAACGCAAAACCCCGCTTAGTCAAGACGCCGTGGAGCGATGCCGAAATGCCTTTTGAAGAGGCGGCAGAATTAGGCACCCGCAAAGTAATTACCGAGCATTCGACTATAGGAATATTAATAACCAGCGACGGTTCGATCGGCACGGATATTCCCCGCAGCGCTTATGTAAAAGCCGAAGAAAAGGTGGTAGCCGAGCTAAAAGCCACCGGCAAGCCGTTCTTAATAGTCCTAAACACCACCAATCCGCTCGCGGCCGAAACCATCAAGCTAAAAAACGCGCTGGCGGAGAAGTATAACACCGCGGTTTTGGCTATTGACGTGCTAAATTTAAAGATGGAAGAAATTAATCTCATATTAGAGACCATCTTGCTTGAATTCCCTATAAGAAAGCTCGAAATCGAGATACCCAACTGGCTTCAAACTCTGTCGCCTGACAACTCGGTAATAAAAGACATCTTAAAATACACCCAAGAGCTTGCGGGCAAAATTTGCAAAATGCGCGATTATGCAGTAGGCGAGCTTATTAACCTCAACAACGACAACCTCGAAAAGCCTATAGTAAGCAATGTCAACCTTGGCGAAGGCAAGGTGGTTTACAGCATAAAGGCCAAAGACAATTTGTTCTATGCCGTCCTTAGCGAAGAGTGCGGCTGCGAAATCAACAGCGACTTTAAACTAATGTCTTACATAAAACAGGTGGCCGAATCCCGCACCCTTTACGAAAAGCTAAAAACAGCCCTAAAAGACGTAGAAGAAAAGGGATACGGCGTAGTAAGCCCGTCGCTAGAAGAAATGACCTTGGAAGAGCCCGAAATCGTGCGACAAGGCTCAAAATTTGGAGTCAGACTCAAAGCAAGCGCGCCTTCGCTGCATATTATGAAAGTCGATTTGGAAACCGAAGTAAGTCCCATAGTCGGCACAGAGCAGCAAAGCGAAGACTTGGTAAGATATCTATTATCCGAGTTTGAAAACGATCCTAAGGGAATCTGGGAAACCGAAATGTTCGGCAAGTCTTTGCACAAATTAGTCAAAGAAGGGCTTACCCAAAAACTCAACACGATGCCCGAAGAGGCTCAGAAAAAGATGCGCAAGACTCTATCTCGTATCGTAAACGAAGGTCGCGGCGGAGTAATCTGTATCCTGTTGTAAGCAATAAAGCGATATAAAAGAAAAGAAGCAGGCCAAAACCTGTTTCTTTTTTATTTTTAGGCGTTTAAATATCAAATTATGCAGTTAAAAGGGCATAAATTATGCCCTTTATTTATATATAAATTTACCTATATAATTGACTTAAAATTTTTGTTCAATATACTTAATGTATAATTATATTTTTGGAGGGGAATCGATGTTAGAAATAAAAAATTTAACAAAGATTTATTAAGTTTGGCTACGACAATTCGTTTAATAACAACGTGTCTTATGTTATGCGAAACAGCGTAACGGATATTTTGGACAGCGTACACGACATCATTGAGACAATGGCGAAAATATTTATATACGTCAGCATAGTCGTTACTGCATTCGCCTCCTTGCTGCTTATGAATTTTATTTCGATAAGCATTAACTACAAGAGCAAAGAAATAGGTATATTGCGGGCAGTCGGAGCGCGAAGCGGCGACGTGTTTAAAATATTCTTTAACGAAAGCTTAATTATAGCTTCAATTAACTTTGTATTAACTACGGCGGTTGCCGCAGCGGGCGTTTATCTTATCAATTATATTCTGAGGTATAATTTCGGTTTGATATTGACGCTGCTGGTATTCAGCGTCCGCCAAGTATGCTTGATATTGGCGATAAGCCTGGTTGTCGCCTTTATCTCTACTTTCTTCCCTGTCATGCGTATTGCTCGCAAAAAACCCGTCGAAGCTATCAAAATGTAAAATAAAAGGATATATAAATTATATCTATATGTCCTTTATTCATAAACATTATATACTTATCGTAGCAGTTTTAGGAGTTGTAAATGTTAGAAATAAGAAATATCGTAAAGGTTTGCAAGT
>DATCJN010000018.1:0-9522 GCA_036562755.1 Clostridia bacterium
GGGTTTGGGGGTTTGGGGGTTTGGAATGTTATGTTAAAAGTTGAGGGTTTAGGCTTGCAGTGCGGAAATATGATATTCCTATTTTTAGAACCTGGGTTTTGGGATTGAGTTAGCGTTATTTTAAGGGCTGGAATGTTATTATATGGCTGTATTTTTTCTAATATTTAAGGTTATAAGCAAAACTAATAAAGCGGCAATTGTGGTTATAAAAAACTAAGTTGATTGACTTTATAAGACTTAGCTTCTTTTTCGATGATTATGTCCTCGGGTTCAATGTCGCCGATTAGCAAGGGAGAGTTTGGGTTGTGTTTTTTTATATTGATATCGACGGCGTTTTGACCTGCGTTTGCGTAACAGTATATACAGCCGTGCCGGCAGGAGTCATACGCGCCTATATCTATGCTTGCGGCGCAGCCGCAATTATCTCTTTGGTTTTTATCTTTGGGGATATCTAATTTTTCCCCTGTTATTTCCTCGATTAAATTTTTGTCAATGCAGCTGCCATGTTCTATGCCCAGCGCTGATAAATCAATTTTTTCGCAGCATGTTTGAATCTTTATGCCGCGCGGGGAAGCGATCTCTGATAAGATCTTGGCAAGCTCTTGCGTTTGCTTATCGTCGGGGGCGGTAATACCTGACGCGTTTCGTTGAGTTTTTTGATAGATATCCAAAAAACTGATAACGCAGCGCTCTGTATAGCCTTCCAAAAGCGAGGCAATTTCCTCAAAACGCTTGCGATGGTAATCCAAATCTATCTCGTCTGTCAATAAAATAGGGTCGTAGCGCCATATCGTCCTATTAGCGCCTATCGACTTTGAAAGTTTAATAAATGAATTAATGACTTGTCCTTTAGGCGGGACATTTTTTTCTATTCGGTTATCGTAAGGGTTGAGAGTTATCAAGAAATAATATTTATAGTCGCCCAGCAAGTTCAGTTTATCCAGCATTTTGGACGGATCTTTTGTCCAAAAGACAATGCAGTCGACAACCTCGGGCGATAAAAAAACCTTGCTTACTTGGCGGAAATTATACGGATTGCGGACTAAAACATACTCGTCTTTTAGGCGGTTAAAAAGCCATTCCGTATAAAAGGCGGGTATATCGGTTCTTCTGCTTACGCTTAAAATCAATGGATTTCTCCCGTATAAACGCTTTTAGATAACTTGAATTTCGTCTCTTACCGTTTTGTTGATAAAGTCCATATCATAGCGGACGGCGTGGTGGTCTTTTATAACTATGGCGCTGGTAATGCGGACCGCTAAAATTACTAAGTCGGGATCTTGTTCGTTATTGGCAAAATCATACCAGGGTTCAAACGCCTTGCGAAGTTTGGCTCTTATTTCCGCATTTTTGGGGTCTAATACCCAACCCAAATTTTCCGCTACGCCGTTGCCCGAAATCCAATTATTGCTTACCGCGAACGCAACTTCGGGGTTTTGGGCTATCTGGCGCATTTTGGTTGACTTCGCGTTAGTGGTTATGTAAAAAACGCCGTCTTCGTAATAAGCGTCAACTTCTCTAACGACGGGGCGAGGGCCGTTTTCGCCGGGGCTTAGCGCGATTGTGGCTAAGGATATGACATTATCCTTGCCGTTGCCGCACCTTTCTTCTAATATTTTGAGACCTTCTTCAAATCTGCTCATCTTTTTCTCCTTTTAAACCTTTTGTATTTAAAAACGGGCGTGGTAACAGCCCTAATCTTCCCATTAAAATTGCTCATTGCAATGCCTTTTTCATGGCAGCGCGCTAAAACGGTCTCTTTTTCTTGGGCATCGCCTATTGCATGTTATGATTTCTTTTAATGACGCCTTGGAGCAATTTCGATGTTAATAAACAAAAGTTCATAATAATTATATATAAAATTTGGAAAGATTACAAGTAAATATTGATAAAAAAACGCGCTTTGGGAAAAGCGCGTTTTATTTTTTTAATTTACTTTTTTCTTATTCGGTTTTGTCGGCGTCAGCGGGTTTGTCTAATGAGTCGGTTTTTTGATCTTCTTCGGGCGCCAAGGTAGGATTGGTTACCGTGAATATGGCGTTCATGTCTAAAACAAGAGTGCTCTTGTTGTCGCCTACGCCGGTTTCGATAACCATTTGCTTTTCGGTAGCTGAAATGTCTTTAATCTCAATAATCTTTCCTACGATGCCGCCAATGGTTTTGATTTCGTCGCCGATGCGGATTTTGTCAATCATCGCTTTGTATTTCTTTTTGTCGCGATTTTGGGTGAAAATCGGCAAAACCATGAACACTATCAACAAAACGCCTACTAAAACGAGCAACACCCAATTATCTTTTAAGCTGCCGCCGCCTGAAGTGGTATCTAACAAAAATTGAATCATCAACTTTATCTCCTTTTATTACTATTACAATAATATAATATCGCGCAATTATTTACAAGTAAATTGACGGTTTATCGATAAATTTGACAAATTTGTTATAATAGCTAATTCCCGCTTTTTTTATATTTTTCGTAAAATTCTTTTCTAAAATCAAGCAGTCTGTCGTTGCGTATAGCTTCCTTTATCTGCTCGGTAAGACGGACTAAATACCTTATGTTGTGTATGCTCAAAAGTTTGCCGCCCAAAATTTCATCGACATTGATTAAGTGCCTTATATACGCCCTTGTGAAGTTTTGGCAGGCGTAACAGTCGCAGCCCTCTTCTATGGGCGAAAAATCTTCTTTGTATTGGTTGTTTCTTATAGTCAAAATGCCTTGGGCGGTCATAGCCGCGCCGTTGCGGGCTATCCTTGTAGGCAGGACGCAGTCAAACATATCTATGCCTCTGATTACGCCCTCCAGGATATAATCCGCGCTGCCCACGCCCATTAAGTATCTGGGCATATTTTCGGGATAATACGGCCGCAGAGCGTCAAGCATCTTATACATCACTTCGGCGGGCTCGCCCACGCTCAAACCGCCTATGCCCAGCCCGTATTTTGCGTAAGGCAAGGTCTCTTGGATAGAGGCTATCCTTAATTCCTCATACATATTGCCCTGCACTATGGGGAAAAGCGCTTGGGCGGGGTTTTGGTGCGCCGAATAACAGCGCTTTAGCCAATATATAGTGCGCTTATATGCTTCTTTTGCGGTCTTGTAGTCCACGCCGTAGCTAGTGCATTCGTCAAACTGCATTATAATGTCCGCGCCCAGAGCGTTTTCTATCTCCATCACAAACTCAGGCGTGAGTTTATGGATACTGCCGTCTATGTGGGACGAAAACACCGCGCCTTCGTCGGTAATCTTACGAAGCTTTGAGAGCGAAAACACCTGGAAGCCGCCGCTGTCCGTCAAAATCGGCCTGTCCCACGCCATAAACTTATGTAGTCCGCCGGCGGCCTGGACTAATTTATGTCCCGGCCTTAAGTATAAGTGATAAGTGTTGGCGAGTATTATTTGAGCGCCCGTTTCTTTTACATCGCGGGGAGCAAGGCTCTTAACTGTCGCGCGCGTGCCCACCGGCATAAATACGGGAGTTTCTATTACGCCGTGAGGGGTGGTAAGCTCGCCTATGCGCGCGCCGCTTTGGGCGCATACCTTGATTGTTCTAAACGAAAAGTGTTCCATCCAGTCTTCCTTAAAGAAATTATATACCTTAAATTCAAATTATAAACATAGCGTCGCCGAAGCTAAAGAACCTGTATTTTAATTCTATAGCCTGGCGGTATAAATCCAAGATCTTTTCTCTGCCTACCAAAGCAGAAACTAACATTATTAATGTGGATTCGGGCAGGTGGAAGTTGGTTATAAGCGCGTCCACCGCTTTAAACTTATACCCGGGATAAATAAAAATATCGGTGTCGCCGTGCCCGCTCTTGACAAAGCCCTTTTCGTCGCTGCAGCTTTCTAAGACTCTTACGCTGGTGGTGCCTACGGCTATTACCCTTCTGCCCTCGGCTTTGGCTCGGTTGATTATGTCGGCGGTGGGTTGGTCAACCTCGTAATACTCGCTGTGCATATGGTGCTCTTCTATATTATCTGCTTTGACGGGCAAAAAGGTGCCTAAGCCTACATTGAGCAAAACTTCGGCGAAGATTACGCCCTTGTCTTTTAGGCTTTGGATAAGTTCGGGCGTAAAATGCAAGCCCGCAGTCGGCGCGGCCGCGCTGCCTTCTATCTTGGCGTAAACCGTGTTGTATCGGGATTTGTCAGCAAGTTTTTGCTTGATATAAGGCGGAAGGGGCATTTGGCCTAATTCGTCCAAAATTTCCTCAAATACGCCGTCAAAAGAAAATCTAACCGTCCACACGCCCTCTCCTGCTGAGATTACCTGGCATTTTAGTTTATCCGAAAAAATAATTTCCGTTCCTGTTTTCAGTCTTTTGGCGGGGCGGAGCAAGACCTCCCAGTCGGTTAGATTGATTCGCTTTAATAACAAAACCTCGGCGTGCGCGCCCGTATTCGCTTTTTGTCCTATGAGTCTGGCCGGGATAACCTTGGTATTGTTAACCACCAAAACGTCGCCCGCCTTTAAAAATTCGCCTAAGTTTCGAAATATGGTATGAGTTACTTTGTCTTGTTTTCTATCATATACAAAAAGCCTGCTTGAGTCTCTTGGCTCGACAGGAGTTTGGGCTATGAGCTCTTGCGGCAGATCGTAATAAAAATCGCTTGTTTTCATTTGTTTATATGTCCTAGTCCGAAGTTATGTCGTCTATGCTTAGTTGAATGTCTTTGGGTTTTAGGTTGAGGTGTTTATACGCCGCGGGCAAAACCACCCTGCCCCTAGGCGTGCGCGCCAAAAATCCCAGCTGCAGCAAATACGGCTCAATGATGTCTTCTATGGTTATGACTTCCTCGCCTGTCGCCGCCGCCAAAGTGTCCACTCCTACGGGGCCGCCTTCGAATTTGTCTATCATAGTAAAAAGCAATCTTCTGTCGGCGTCGTCTAGGCCTAAGTAGTCTATGTCCATCTTTTCAAGAGCGTTTTTTGCCGTAGTTTCGTCTATTATGTTTAGACCCGCCACAAGCGCGTGGTCGCGTATCCGCTTTAACAGCCTGTTGGCTATTCGGGGCGTGCCGCGCGAACACGAGGCTATCTTGGTCGCCGCCTGGTCGGTAATGTTTATATTTAATATAGAAGCGGATCTTTTGATTATTATTGCCAATTCCTCGCTAGAATACATTTCCATCCTAAAGATTACGCCGAAGCGGTCGCGCAAAGGACTGGTTATATTGCCCGCTCTCGTCGTAGCGCCTATTAAAGTAAAGCCCTGTAGCTTTAGGCGCATGGAGCGCGCGGAAGGGCCTTTGCCTATCATAAAGTCCAGGCAATAGTCCTCCATCGCGGGATATAAAATCTCTTCTACCGTTCTGTTTAGTCTGTGGATTTCGTCTATAAACAGCACATCTCGGTCTTGAAGGTTGGTCAGAATGGCCGCTAAATCGCTCGCCCGCTCGATTGCGGGGCCGCTGGTTATCTTAAACTGCACGCCCAGTTCGTTGGCAATTATGTGCGCAAGCGTGGTCTTGCCCAGCCCGGGCGGGCCGTATAACAAGACATGGTCTAAAGGTTCGCCGCGCATTTTGGCGGCTTCTATGTATATTTGAAGGTTGTCCTTGATTTTTTGCTGGCCGATAAATTCCTTAAGGGATTGGGGGCGAAGGGTTATATCGGTGTCTAAATCTTCTGCTGTTAGCGAGCTTGTTAAAAATCTCAATTCGTCTGACATATCTTACGCTCTCTTTAGCGCCTCCGCCAAAATCTCTTCGGCGGACTTGGTTTTGTCGTTTACTTTGTTTACGGCGCGAACGGCTTCAGCTTTGGTCATGCCCAAAGACATAAGCGCGAAAATGGCGTCGTTTATATTGTCGGGCAACGCGGCAGAATCTACGATTTCTAATTCCGCGCTTTGTCCCTCCAGCGCTATCTTGTCTTTTAGTTCCAAAACGATTCTCTCGGCGGTCTTTTTGCCCACGCCTTTTATTTTGCTCAAAGCGCCGGCATCTCCCGCGGCTATTTTTAGCGCGAGCTGCTGGCTGGATATTCCGGATAAGATATTGGAAGCAAGTTTAGGCCCGATGCCCGTAACGGTAATCAGGCGCAAAAACATCTCTTTTTCGGTTTTGTCAAAAAAGCCAAACAGCGTAATGCCGTCTTCTTTTACGCTCATGTATATGAAAAGCTGGACTTCGGTTTTGTCCTGACATTTGGAAAGAGTGTCGTTGGAAGCCGTAATCTCATAGCCAATGCCGTTGTTTTCCAATACTATTCTGTTTTCGCCTATTTCGACGACTCTTCCGCTGATAAAACTAAACATTATCTCTCCTGTTTACCTTGAAAGATTATAACATATTTTGGCTGTTTAAGTCATTGGTTTGGGCGTGGGTTAGCGCCACTGCCAGCGCGTCCGCAGCGTCGTCGGGCTTGGGCGTGTTTTTCAGCCCCAGCATCATTCTTACCATAAACTGAATCTGGCGTTTTTCGGCGCGGCCGTTGCCTGTCATCGCCTGCTTTATTTGAAGCGGGGTGTATTCGTATAACTTTTTGCAGCCTTTAGCGGAACACAAAATAATTATCCCGCGCGCCTGGGCTACTTGGATAGCCGTTTTTGTATTGGTATTGAAAAACAGCTCTTCTATTGCGATGGCGTCGGGATTGAATTTTTGGATTAAGGCGGCGATTGAGTCGTGAATGGCGCAAAGCCTTTGGGACATAGCCATATCTTTGGGCGTGGTGATTACCCCAAAGTCTAACGGTTTTATATCCCCCTTGATGTCTTTTTGTATTACCCCGTATCCTAAAGTGGCGATTCCGGGATCGAAACCCATTATAATCAATTATCTGCGACCTTTGTAATTTAGTTGACTATTTATACAAAATATTTTATAATTATGCATATATTTATAATATAAAAAATTGTTGATAAATAAATAATAAACATATAATTAATTTTAGTCAAGACAAGGAGAATAAAAATATGGGCAAAGAAAAAGTGGTTTTAGCGTATTCGGGCGGATTGGATACTTCTATTATTATACCGTGGTTGAAAGAAAACTACGATATGGAAGTTATCGCAATGGCCGCCGACGTTGGTCAAGGCGAGGAGTTAGCGCCTCTAAAAGAAAAGGCAATTAAGACGGGCGCGTCTAAGATTTATATCGAGGACTTAAAAGAAGAATTTGTTACCGATTTTATCTTCCCCACCTTAAAAGCGGGCGCGGTTTATGAGAAAAAGTATCTTTTGGGCACCTCTTTTGCCCGACCGGTTATAGCCAAAAGGCTGGTAGAGATAGCCCGCAAAGAAGGAGCTACGGCGATTGCGCACGGGGCCACCGGCAAGGGCAACGACCAGGTGCGTTTTGAGTTGACTGTCAAGGCTTTGGCGCCCGATCTAAAGATAATCGCGCCGTGGAGAATTTGGGATATTAAGTCGCGCGAGGACGAGATTGAATACGCTCAAGCGCGCGGAATACCCGTGCCCGTAACCAAAGAAAATAACTACAGCATGGACAGAAACCTTTGGCACTTATCTCACGAGGGTCAAGACCTGGAGGATCCCGCCAACGAGCCTAAAGATTCTTTATTGATGATAACCAAGCCTATATCCCAAGCGTCCGACGAACCCGAATATGTGGAAATAGAATTTGAAAAAGGCATACCCGTAAAAGTCAACGGCAAAAAGTATTCGCCCGTTGAGTTAATAGAGACCTTAAACGAAATAGGCGCGCGTCACGGCGTGGGCGTAGCCGATATGGTGGAAAACCGACTTGTCGGTATGAAATCGCGCGGGGTTTATGAAACGCCCGGCGGCTCGATTTTATACGCGGCGCATAACAATCTTGAGGAACTTACCCTAGACAGAGCGACTTTGCACTTTAAAGAAATAGTAGCTTTGAAGTTTGCAGAGCTTGTATATGACGGATTGTGGTTTACTCCGCTCCGCGAGAGCTTGTCGGCGTTTGTGGATAAAACCCAGGAGACCGTAACGGGCAAGGTCAGACTCAAATTATTCAAGGGCAATATTATTCCCGCGGGCGCAACTTCGCCTTATTCGCTGTATGACATGGATATGGCTACATTCTCTAAAGACGAAGTTTATAACCAAAAGGACGCGGAAGGATTTATCAACTTGTTTGGCTTGCCTCTAAAGGTGCGCGCGCTAAAACTAAAAAACTGGAAGGATAAATAATAATGAAATTATGGGGCGGCGTTTTTAAGCAAAACACCGATAAATTAGCCGACGAATTTAACTCGTCGCTGGGCTTTGACTGTAGTCTTTGGAAATACGATATTATGGGCAGCATTGCGCACTGCAAAATGCTGGGCGCTCAAAAGATTATTTCGGAGGACGAAGCCAAGCTTATAATAAAAGGGCTTGAAGAGATTTTGGAGGATATCCAAAACTCCAAGCTGGAAATACGCGACGCCGAGGACATTCACAGTTTTGTGGAGCAAGAGCTTGTCAAGCGCATCGGCGACGCGGGCAAAAAGCTGCACACCGCGCGCTCTAGAAACGACCAAGTCGCCACGGATATCAGACTGTATTTAAAAGAGAGCATAGATAACACCGCGGGCAAAATCAAAAATCTTTGCGAGGTTATGCTTCAGCATTCCAAGACATACGCGGGCGCGATTATGCCCGGATTTACCCATATGCAAAAAGCGCAACCCGTGACCTTAGGGCATTATTTTAACGCGTATGTTAGCATGTTCTTAAGGGATATAGAGAGATTAAAGGATTGCAAAAAACGGCTGGACGCTATGCCTCTAGGCAGCGGCGCGCTTGCGGGCACTACATATCCCATTAACAGAGAGTTGACAGCCAAGCTTTTGGGCTTTGGCGAGATAGCCCCCAACTCTTTGGACGCGGTGTCCGACAGGGATTTTATGGTTGAATACATCAGCGCTTGCGCTTTGACGGCCATTCATATGTCCAAGATTTCGGAAGAATGGATTTATTGGGCGTGCGACGAGTTTGGGTATATAACGCTGGACGATGGATATTCCACGGGCTCCAGCATCATGCCCCAAAAGAAAAATCCCGATATGCTGGAGTTAATCCGCGGAAAATGCGCCAAGGTCATAGGCAATTTGACCGCGGCGGCGGCATTGCTTAAGTCTTTGCCGCTGGCGTATAACAAGGACTTGCAGGAAGATAAGATAATCATCTTCGAAACCGAAGATAATATTAATATTTGCCTGGACGTTTTAAGCGGGGTGGTTAAGACCGTCAAATTTAATCTTGATAAGATGTATAAATCGGCTTCGGGCGGATATTCCGCCGCCACCGACATAGCGGATTATCTGGCCAAAAAAGGCGTGCCCTTTAGAGACGCGCACGGTTTGACGGGGCAGATAGTGCTCTATTGCATAGAGAACAATCTGAAACTGGAGGATCTGGCGCTAGAGGACTTTAAGAAATTCAGCCCCGTATTTGAAAGCGATGTTTTGGAAGCTGTAAAACTAGAAAACGTGGTAAATAACCGAAAGAGTTTTGGGGGAACATCGCCCGAACAGGTAATAAAGACAATAGAAATATTGGAAGAAAAACTAAAACGGCTCTAATGAGCCGTTTTTT
>DATCJN010000024.1:0-11768 GCA_036562755.1 Clostridia bacterium
AGCGATTGCCTGTGTATTTGAAGGCAGAAGATACGATATGGGTAATAAACTTGGCAGCTTAGAGGCAATAACAGAATATGCTTTAAGGAACGAAGAATTCGGACAGGCGTATAAAGAGTATTTATTAGAATTATTAAAAAACTAGTTTTAAAATTTTTGAAAAAGGATGGGGCATTGACTCATCCTTTTTTTATAATTTTATATCATTTTGTAAGATAATGTAATAGGCATATTTTTTTTAGTATTGACAATTCTTTTTTATGGGTTTATAGTTAATTTTAAAATAAGGATTAATTTTTTGGGCTAAAAAATGAAAATACTAATGCATATGTGCTGCGCGCCGTGCGCGATATATCCGACCGAAAAACTGATTCAAGACAAACACGAGGTTTTTGGATTGTTTTTTAATCCTAACATCCATCCCATAGAAGAATACCAAAAGAGAAAAGAAACGCTGCGGCAATTTTCTCAAATGGCAAATATACCAATTGAATTCATAGACGGATTTATGCAATCTGAATGGGAAACTTTTAAGGGGACGGATGAAGAGCGTTGCGAAATGTGTTACAGCATAAGACTGCAACTTGCCGCAAAATACGCGCTTGACAACGGTTTTGACGCCTTTACCACGTCGCTTTTAGTCAGCCCTTACCAAAAACACGACCTAATAAAAGAGTTAGGCGAAAGAATAGGCGAGGAAGTGGGAATTCCTTTTTATTACGAGGATTTTAGGATAGGCTACAGGACGGGGCAAAACAAAGCCAAAGAACTAGGCCTGTACCGCCAAAAATACTGCGGCTGCATAATATCGTATAATAACACTATTCTTAATAAAGCAAAAAAATAAGCCAGATAAAACAACAAGCCAGATAAAACTATATAACAAAACAAGCCGCATATTGCGGCTTATTTTGTTGTTAATTTAAAAAGCATCCTTTATAAGCAGAAATTTAATAGAGATTATCAAAAACATTAATCCGCTTCTACAATTTCCCACTCATAAACAAGATCTTCAGTCGTTTCGTCTTCCCAAACAGAAAATTCAGGATAAAGCAATTTAATCGTGACGCTATATTTTCCAGGCAAATAATGATTTAAGTCGCCTGAGAGACTAATAAACCAATCATCAATTGTCATAAAGTCAATAAAACGCACTTCTTCGCCCGTGTATTCCACCACTCTGTTTTCATTAACAATAGGTTTTTTAACTTTTCTTACAGTCATTGAGTAAGAAATTGTTATATTATCAGCGTATAATCTTTCATGGAATAAACCTATTTCCAATTCTCCATGTAGCGATGTTAAAGGCCGATCATAAAGCAGCCTAATAGAATTTAATTTGAAATCTTCTATTTCTTCGTCTTGTAATTCTTGCAATATCTCATCTGAGAGCTTAACAACCTTAATTTGAGGATTGGGAACGAAAGGTATGTCTATTAGCGGTTCAAACTCCACTTTTGATAAATCAACTTTTTTCTTATAAACAGGTATTTCAAAAAATAGGGCGTCCGAGGTGTCGTCCTCCCATTCGAAAGAAGGTCTATTCCATGGATTAAATGGCTGTATTAATCTCACGGTAATACCATAATATCCCCAGAATTGACGGTCAGAAGAAGGTTCAAAACTGGAATAATATTCCATAGTATAATATTCCGTATCTATCAAATCATCCGGTCCGTCGGAGCTGTAAATATAAGATTCCTTAAGTATAGGTTTTTTAATTTTTTTAGGCAAAATCTTAATTTTGAAATCATATTTTCTTGAAGTTCTACCATTCGTAACCGCAACGCCGCATTCATATTCTCCAACATCTATAAAAGGAGAATCAGGTATATTAAACGCTTCAAGTCCTTCGGGTAATTCCGGCAGCGTGTAAGTATATCCCTCGGGGCTATATTCTACTTCGATATCGTTAAAGCAATCCAAATCTAACGATTGCACTATCATTACTCTAACGGAATAACTATATTTTGAGCCTGCAAATACAAGTTCTATTTCATGTGTGCCAAGTTGATTAAATTTCTCATTATCTTTAAGACGAGCAAGATTTTTTTGGCTTAATTGTATAGTATTTTCTTCGCCGGATCTTTTTGTAAGTTTAGCGGAAAAAGAAGTTATATCGCATTCGCCTATATAATAAATTCCGGTTTCAATTTCACTTTTTGGAAAAATCAGCTCGACTTGTATTACTTCGTTAGGATTTATGTTTGTGGTAGGGCCGCCGCCGAGGTCTAGATTTTTAGCAAGGCTGTTATTATATTGCGCTTCAGAAAGGGTATAATTTTGTTTATCATATAGAAGATCTCTATAATCTCCAAAATTAATTTCGGGCGCGTAATTTAATACCACATCGCTTAAACTGTCAATAACTCTTTTGTTTTCGGTCACATAGCAAAAACTATTTTTGGGGCTGTAGAAATAAGCGTAATTATGGTTAAATTCGTGGTCTATATCTGAAAATTCCATAAAAAATGTGTTTTTGTCGCTATCGCAATAAATAAAGAGATTGTTTCCTGTGTTAGATAACGAATAACATATAAAGAAAAAATCTTTCTCGCTCTTGTAATTTATATACATAATCGCCGCCGATTCGTACACTGTCAAATCGTCAGGAATATTTCTATCCGTATAAATGTAATTATAAGTATAGAAATTACTTCCTTCTTTATAGGTAACAAAATAATTTCCCGATTCTTCAACCAAAACTTTTATGCCAAAGAATTTATCAGCGTCTTTTTCATTGGTTATGCAATCGCCGATAACAATCGGCATTACAAGCGAGTATTGATAAACTCTATTAATATATATTACGGGATCCAATTCTTCTTTTTCATCGTCGTTTCGCATAATAGTCAAGATATTATTAATCTCATTACCCATATATAAATCCGTACTCTTTGGCGGAGTCAGCGCTAAAGTAGAAACTGAAAGACCGTTTTGGGAAAAAGATGTTTGCTGTTGACTTGCTCGAGCAGACTCGTTTAATTGCTTCATAATTTTTGTAACTACTTTTTTATACTCTTCAAATTCGTTGTTGTTATTTGCGCAGCCAGGCGCGCACAAAAGGCACATGCAACATAATAAAAAAATTAAGGTTAAGAAAATCTTTTTTAATTTTGACATTTAAAACTACTCCTTAATCCTACTAACATATATTTAAATACGTCAATACAATTATAACATATTAAACTATATTTTTTATTGAAAAAGTTTACATTAAGTTAAAAAAAAGGGCAAAATAAGAGAGAAAAAATCAAAAAAAGATAAGGATATTAAAAAAGCCGCGATTTCTCGCGGCTTTAGTTATTAAACGAATATTTCCAAAAATTTTGTATTGCCCGTAATTTTAAAAGGTATTTTTGCGGGTACGAAGTAGGTATCGCCTTTTTTAAATTGATATTTATTTAGTCCGTCGGTAATTTCGCCTTCGCCCTCTAAGAATACTACCGCGCAAAAGCTGTCGTCTATTTGTCGCTTAAATATAGAAGCGTTCTTTATCTCGCGCACCGTAAAGTACCTGTCTGTTACCAATTGACGCATAGCCTTATTTTCAGGCTCAATCTTGTTAAGCGAATAAGGCTCTAAGTTAGCGACATCCAAAGCTTTTTGAATATGTAACTCGCGCTTTTTGCCTTCGACTTCTCGATTAAAGTCAAATAACCTGTAGTTTACATTAGAGTTTTTATCGACCTCAATTAAGGTAACGCCCGCGCCTATACAATGAACAGTTCCCGCGGGGACGAAGAAAGCGTCGCCGGGTTTTACAGGATAAAACTGCATCAAGTCAAGCAACGTGCCGTCTTCTATGCTCTTTAGAACTTGGTCTTTAGTAACCTTGGTTTTGAATCCCAAATAAACGCCCGCGCCTTCTTCGGCTTCTAAAATATACCAAGCCTCGTTTTTGCCGAATTGATGTTCGTTTTTGTGGGCGTAATCATCGTCCGGATGTACTTGTATAGAGGATATCTCGCCTGTATCAATGAACTTTATTAATAAAGGAAACATAGGAAACAGCGAGGCGCTCTTTCCGGTAGCAGAATCCCCCCAAAGATCCAAAAGCTCTTTAAGAACTTTACCATTGTAGTTCCCGCTCTCAACTTTGCTCAATCCGTCAGGATGGAGCGACAATTCCCAAGTTTCCGCAATTGTAGGGTTTTGAGATTTTTTGTTCCAGTTAGCAGCAAGTTTTTTGCCGCCCCAAAAATAGTTTTTAACGGCAGGAACAAGCTTCAATAATTCAATGTGCATAGTATTCCTTCCTTTTTTGGTTTATATTATTGCAATAACGCAATTTTCAATCTTCGTCGTCGTAATAATCTAACAAATCGTCGTCGTTTATATGGTGGCTTTCTTCAAGAAAATAGTCGTTACCGTAATCAAAGCTTTCAAACTCGTCAAATCCGTCATCGTCCTCGTTGTCTTTTTCATCGTCTAACATTATCTCGTCGTCGTCAAAAAAGTCATCGTCGTATTCGTCGTCTTTTTGATTTATGACCTTAAACAAACTTACAAAATCCGAAATTAAAACTAACCCTAACGGAAATATAACCAAAACCAAAACTCCCAACGGATTGCTTACAAAACTTAGGACTTTTACCAAGGTAGGATGTCCGAAATCCACAACCCCAATTACCTTGTTGCTAGGCACATCCCAAGCGTCTTCGGCAGAATTTGCGTCGCCCTTAGTTTTAAATGCTATTTCCTGAGTTTCAGGGTTTTTAATGATTTCGGTTACTCTATGTGTAATAATGATTTCTTTTTTGTTATCGTCGTCGCCTACGATATGATAATATGATATGACGTCGGATACTTTTATTTGGTCAATGGATACTTTCTTCACCAAAACGATTTCGTTTTTGTGAATAGTAGTTTCCATGCTGCCCGTCATAACTTTCAAGATTACGTAATTGCCAATAACCGGAACTTTGTTGGTAAGCTTGCTGCGGATTATGAAATAACCAAGAGTAATTACGACGCACATCAAAAGGACATACCACATAACGGAAAAGGCTTTGAGAATCCTTTTGATTGTCGATTTTTTGGTTTTATTTTTCATAATTTAACAAAGAACATATGCGATAAATAACAAGCCAATAAATATATGCAGCAATGTAATATCAATAATTGGTGGGCGATGAGGGATTCGAACCCCCGACTTTCACCACGTCAAGATGACACTCTCCCAGCTGAGTTAATCGCCCGTGAAGTTCTTATAATATTTTATCAAAAAAAAACGCAAAAGTAAATGTAAAATTTAAGAAACTTTATGAAAATATAAAAATAACATTTTTACTAGGAAATGGAATCTATTGAATTAATTTACAAATTATCTTGCTTAATATATAATACTTAATGTTTTAATATATCGCTTTAAAGCGATTTAAAAAGGAGATATCAATTGGATACATATTTAAAGCAAAACGAAATTTGGTTGGATAATGTCCAAGGATATTGGAAAGAAGATTTATTAAGCGTTCAAAACAATGTTGATGAAATCAAAGACAGGTTTTATAAATCTCTGGAATTCGGCACAGGCGGTCTTAGAGGCATAATTGGCAGCGGCACCAACCGTATGAATATTTACACCGTTAGAAAGACTTCTTACGGCCTGGCTCAATACGTAGTCTCCAAAAACCCTAACGCAAAAATCGCTATTTCATACGACTCCCGTAAATTCTCTTATGAGTTTGCGCATGCCGCAGCGGAGGTTTTTGCAAGTCTGGGCATTAAGGCGTATATTTTTTCCACTCTAAATCCTACGCCTTTGCTGTCTTTTGCCGTTAGGGAGCTAAAGTGCGACGCGGGCGTTATGGTTACCGCCTCTCACAATCCCAAAGAATACAACGGCTATAAGGTATACGGCTCGGACGGCTGCCAGCTCACTTTGGAAGCGTCCGAAGAAGTATTAAAAAAGATAGAAGAGATTGAGGATATTTTCTCTATCAAGACTGACTCTTTTGAAAATTACTTAAAAGACAATAAGATAGAATACATTTCCTACGAAGTTTATGAGAACTTTATAGACAATGTTATTAAGAGTTCGGTAAGCGACGGCGCGCCTAAGAACATAAAGATAGTCTATACGCCCCTAAACGGAACGGGCTATATACCCGTAAAAGACGTATTAAGAAGGCGCGGATTTGATAATGTTTATATCGTTCCCGAGCAAGAACTGCCCGATGGCTCTTTCAAAACATGCCCTTATCCCAATCCTGAGGCTCAAGAGGCGTTGTCATTGGCGATTAAACTAGCCGACGCTAAAAAAGCCGATTTAATTTTGGCTACAGACCCCGACTGCGACAGATTGGGAATAGGCATAAGGCACAAAGGCAAGATAAAGCTAATCACAGGCAACGAAATAGGAATTTTGTTGGTGGATTATTTATTGAGCCAAAGAAAGAGATTAGGCACATTGCCCCAAAGCCCCATAATTATAAAGACAATAGTATCCACCGATTTGATTTACGACATAGCCAAGGATTATAACGCTCAAGTAATAGATGTTTTGACGGGCTTCAAATTCATAGGCGAAAAAATAGGCTTATTAGAAAGCAAAGGCGAAGTAGATAGATTTGTATTCGCTTTTGAAGAAAGCTATGGTTATTTAGCAGGTCCTTATGTTAGGGATAAAGACGGCGTTGTCGCCGCTATGTTAGTCGCAGAAATGGCCGAGTTCTATCTAAACCAAGACAAGACCTTGGTGGATAGATTGGAAGAGATTTACGAGCATTACGGTTACCATACCAGCGTCCAAAAGAGTTTAGAATTTAAGGGAATAGAAGGCTCCCAAGAAATGAATCATAAAATTGACGCTATAAGAAACAATCCGCCTTCTACTTTAGGCAAATACGAAGTCAAGCAATTTAAAGACTATCTCAAAGGAATAGACGATTTGCCCGCGTCTAACGTGTTAAGCATAATCGTAGAGGGGGCTAAAGTCTTAATTAGACCGTCCGGCACGGAGCCCAAACTAAAAATCTATGTCCTGGCTTCGTCCTCGACGCCCTCGCAGGTAAAAACTTTCTCTCAAGAATTATTAAGCGCCGCGGTAAAATATTTCGAATAAAAATAACGACCTTTAAAAAAACGCCGCGAAAAGCGGCTTTTTTATGTTCGCTTAATATATAAGATAAAAATAACAATTAATATTTTTTAAAACAATTCATGGCGTTATTTATTGGACATATTTGCCCACTTTTGTTATAATACAGATAGTTAATTTATTGTCAAAATATAATAGCAAATGGCATTGTTTGATTATTTATTATAATATTTTAATAAGGGGCTTGTAAAAAATGAAGTTTGTCTTGGAAGAATCTAAAATTCAATTGTTAAAAGAGCGTATCAAAGAGCACAAACAAAAACCCGGGCCTTTAATGCCCACGTTGCACGACGCCCAAAACATTTTTGGATGCATTCCAATCGAAGTTCAAAAAATCATATCCGAGGAATTGGGCGAATCTATAGCCAAAATCAACGGCGTGGTGACTTTTTATGCCAATTTCTCGACCGAGCCCAAGGGGAAATATATTATCACCGTTTGCATGGGCACAGCTTGTTATGTAAGGGGCGCAAAACAGATTTTGGATGCCATTGCCGAAATGTTGCACATTGAACCCGGTCAAACCACCGAGGACGGCTTATTTACTTTGGAAAGCGCGCGCTGCATCGGCGCATGCGGCCTTGCCCCTGTGTTTAAAATCGGCGAGAAGGTTTACGGCAACGCCGATAAAGATGTCGCTAAGAAAGCAATTGAAGAAATATTGAAATTAGAAGCATAATCGAGGAGAAAATAGATGGTCACTTTAGATTATTTGAATGCGACTAAGGCTAAGACCGAGGCTAAAATAAACCCCCAAATGCACGAAAACGGTTTTAGAGTTATGGTAGGTATGGCTACTTGTGGTCTTACTGCCGGCGCTGAAAAAGTTTATCTTAAAATAAAAGAATTAGTCCAATCCAATAATTTAACCAATATCGACTTGGCTTCCGTAGGCTGCGTAGGCGAATGCGCTTTGGAACCCTTGGTAGAGGTTTTAGACCATCAAGGTCATAAGACTACTTATTGCAAGGTAACCCCCGAAGACGCCGAAAAAATAGTCAACCAGCACTTAATCGGCGGCGAGCCCGTCAAAGAATTGACAATTAGCAATTACAAACAAGACACTTCGTCTTTACAAGTTCGTATCGCATTGAGAAATTGCGGCGTAATAAACCCCGAGGATATAAACGAATATATAGCTTACGACGGATACAAAGCTTTGGGCAAAGTCCTAACAGAAATGACGCCCGAAGAAGTAATTCATATAATTCAAGAATCAGGACTAAGAGGACGCGGCGGCGGCGGATTCCCTACAGGTTTGAAGTGGAGTCTTTGCGCCAAAAACAAAGGCGGTCAAAAATACATTATCTGCAACGCCGACGAAGGCGATCCCGGCGCGTTTATGGATAGAGCGGTGCTGGAGGGCGACCCTCACAGCGTAATTGAGGCTATGGCTATAGGCGGTTACGCCATAGGTGCTTCCCAAGGATATATCTATATAAGAGCGGAATATCCTTTGGCTGTTCAAAGGCTTAACACCGCTATACAGCAAGCGTATGAAGCGGGATTCTTGGGCAAGAACATCTTTGGAACCGACTTTTGCTTTGACCTAGAACTAAGACTTGGCGCGGGCGCGTTCGTTTGCGGCGAAGAAACCGCGTTGATTGCGTCCATCGAAGGCGAAAGGGGAATGCCCAGAAACAAGCCCCCGTTCCCTGCCGATAAAGGCCTTTGGGGCAAGCCTTCTATTATCAATAACGTTGAAACATACGCCAACATTCCCGCTATTATTCTAAAGGGCGCAAAATGGTTTGCCTCTATGGGCACTCAAAAGTCCAAGGGCACCAAAGTTTTCGCCTTAGGCGGCAAAATCAATAACACCGGCTTGTTGGAAATCCCCATGGGCACGACCTTAAGGCAGGTTATATTTGATGTCGGCGGCGGAATACCCAACGGCAAGAAGTTCAAGGCCGTTCAAACAGGCGGGCCTTCGGGCGGATGCTTGACAGCAGAGCATCTTGATACGCCTATCGACTATGACAACTTGCTCAATCTCAACTCCATGATGGGCAGCGGCGGCATGATCGTAATGGATGAAGACAACTGTATGGTGGACGTCGCTCACTTCTACTTGCAATTTACGGTAGAGGAGTCTTGCGGAAAGTGCACGCCTTGCCGCGAAGGCACCCACAAGATGTTGGAAATTTTGGCTAAGATAAAATCGGGCGAAGGCACGATGGAAGACATAGAAGAGCTTGAAGAGCTAGCTTATTATATAAAAGATTCGGCGCTTTGCGCTCTGGGTCAATCCGCGCCCAACCCCGTTATTTCTACTTTATTAAACTTCAAAGACGAATACATCGCGCACGTAAAGGACAAAAAATGTCCCGCAAAAGTCTGCCAAGCGCTTATTAAATATGTAGTTATTGAAGACAAGTGCATAGGCTGCACAAAGTGCAAGCGCGGCTGTCCCGTTAACGCTATCAGCGGCGAAGTCAAGAAACCCCACAAGATTGACGCTGCCCGCTGCATAAAGTGCGGCATCTGCAAACAAAACTGCCCTGTAAACGCTATTATCATCGAATAGGAGTTTATCAATGAATACCGTAACTTTAACAATAGATGGAAAACAAATAACCGTTCCCGAAAATTATACGATTTTGGAAGCGGCCGAGCAGTTAGGAATAAATATACCCCGCTTATGCTACCTAAAAGAAATCAACGAAACCGCGGCCTGCCGCGTTTGCGTAGTAGAAATTGAGGGCATCCGCACCCTTAAGAACTCCTGCACGGTAAAAGTGCAAAACAATATGGTCGTAAGAACCAATACCGACCGCGTAAAAAAATCCGTTCAAAGAAATTTAATGCTTTTGGCTTCCAATCATAAGTTTGATTGCTGGAGATGCCCCAGAGAACGCAACTGCGAGTTTTTGCATTTGCTAAGAAAATACAATATCGAAAACACAATGGGCGAAAATCCTTATTTTGCCAAGAAGAACTATATATCCAATATAACCGACGCGCTTGTTTTAGACAGTTCCAAATGCATCCTATGCGGCAGATGCGTAAGCGCATGCCAAAAATTAGCCGGCACCGCTGTGCTTGATTTTAACGAGCGCGGCTACAATACTTATGTAGGCACTGCCCAAAATCACGATTTAGACGACAGCGGATGCATTTATTGCGGCAAGTGCATACAATCCTGCCCTACGGGCGCGTTAAGAGAAAGAGAACAAATAGACGACGTGATTAATCTTTTGGCTAAAAAAGAATATTATACCGTCGTTCAAATCGCGCCCAGCGTCAGAGCCGCTTTGGGCGAAGAGTTCGGCTATCCTATCGGAACCAATGTAGAAGGCAAGCTCTACAACGCGCTCTATAAATTAGGATTTGACGATATTACCGATACCAACTTTGCGGCCGACGTAACCATAATGGAAGAAGGCACAGAGTTCATACACAGGCTAGAGGAATACAAGAAGGGCAACAAAAACGCCTTGCCTATGTTTACTTCCTGCTCGCCCGGCTGGATTAGATATATAGAGCAATATTATCCCGAATTTTTGCCTAACCTTTCTTCCTGCAAATCGCCTCAACAAATGCAAGGCGCTTTGGTAAAGAATTATTACGCTCAAAAATTAAATATTCCGAGAGAAAATATAAAAGTTGTTTCCATAATGCCTTGTATCGCAAAAAAATACGAGGCAAAACGTCCCGAAATGCAAGTGGATGGAATACCGGATGTCGATTACGTTTTGACCACAAGAGAACTTGCCAGAATGATAAAAAGACAGGACATCGACTTTAGAGCGCTGGAAGACATCGAGCCTGCCAGCCCCATGGCGAAATACACGGGCGCGGGCGTCATTTTCGGCGCGACCGGCGGAGTTATGGAAGCCGCTTTGAGAACGGTTAGAGATATCCTGGAGAATAAAGACTACTCCGATGTTGATTTCGCCGCGGTTAGAGGCGCGGACAACGGAATTAAAGAAGCCGAACTGGAGATAGCGGGCGAAAAAGTAACCGTTGCGGTAGTTCACGGCGCCGTTAACTTTAAGGAAATGTTTGAAAGGGTAAAACAAAATCCCGGCAAATACGCCTTCGTAGAATTTATGGCCTGCACGGGCGGCTGCGTAAACGGCGGCGGCCAGCCTATCTTAAATGCCGAAGTTCAAGAAAAAATCGATGTCAGAGCCGAAAGAGCTAAGGCGATTTACAGCATAGACGCGCATAAGACATTGCGCAAGTCCCACCAAAACCCCGCAGTCATCAAGCTTTACGAAGAATTTTTAGGCAAGCCCGGCGGCGAAAAATCGCATAAATTATTGCACACGCACTATAACAAGAAAGAGATTTATTCTAAACTCTAATTAGGAGATGATATAAATGAAAAAGGTTTTATCATTTGTCCTTTTTATTGTTATCGCGTTAAGCGGCGTAATATTGATGTCTTGCGATAACGATAAGGACGCCAAGGTAAGAATAATGGTTCCCAACGGAATTACCTTGATAGCTGTAGGAGGACTATATGATAATCCCGATGTCGAAATCGAAAATGTTGACGGCCCCGACCTTTTGACGACCGAACTGGTTAAGACCGATTACGACATAATAATCGCGCCTTTAAATTTAGGCGCAAAACTCTACAACAACAACCAAACCAAGTTTAAGCTGGACGCGATGATAACCTTTGGCAATGTCTATATCGTGTCCAAGCAAGGCGCCC
>DATCJN010000035.1:0-5801 GCA_036562755.1 Clostridia bacterium
TTTAATTGGGATCTAAACTCTGATTTTTCTATCTTAGAGTTAGAAGTTTTTGCGCTCTCGTTTTGTCTTATTGTGCTTTGATGATATACAGCGTTAGAAATAAGGTATGCAATTAATAATATTATAAATATTGATGCCAAACCAATTGCTAAATTGACCAGGCCGCTCAAAGGCGCACTTAAGCCGTATAATGCTTTGCCCGTAGCAAGACAGGAAATAGCGTATACAGGATAAAAGATTTTGGATATTAATTGGGTTACATTTGTAATATTATCTATTATTGAATTAAAATTCTCCCCTATTTTGCTTGCGCCTTGTTGTAATGACATAACGCCGAAAAAGTAGGCGCCAAATATAATTCCATATATTATCAATAAAAATATCGTCGTAAACGCGCCTTTATTTCTAAAGAAGGATACGATATACATTACCGGAATAGCTATTATACTTGATATTGCCAGAGGAAAACCAGGCACTAATAAAACGCCTAATAGCGAAGATAAATAAAATATTACGCCTTGGGACGCCACTATGCCTACCGTTATTAACATAGGAATAATCGCTGCAGCGAAAATAACGAATTCATATAAATAAACAATAGTTAATTTCGCTAAAAACACTTTTCCCGGTTTGACAGGCAAAGACGCCATAAATTCCGCGTCTTTATTAAAATAGACATATGTCAATAGCGATATTATTCCAAAAATCACTACAAGTGACGCGCCTGCAAGATAAATCATTGTAACAAATTCGGCCAAAAGATTATTTTGAACGACCATAGGCGTTACTGTCACGATAGCCGAAATTCCCATTGCCAATAAACCTAGATATGAAATAGCAAGAACAATATATATGGCAATAATGCTGCCGTCCTTTATTTTTTTCTTATCGGGACGAAGCCCGTTTTTCAGCATAATTTTAATTATCAACAAGATGTCTTTCATATCCCGCATCCTTTTTAAACTTGAACGTTTTGATGATTCGTAATTTTAAGGAAGATTTGTTCAAGAGAATCATCTTTGCCACCCAAAGCTTTGATTTCATCCATAGTGCCTTCTAGGACTAGTTTGCCCTTATTAATTATACCAATTCTGTCGCATAATTTTTCGGCCACTTCCAAAACGTGAGTTGAAAAGAATACAGTATTACCCTGCCTGGTGTGTTCGCGCATTAAGTTTTTTAATTCGTAAGACGATTGAGGGTCTAAGCCTGTTAAAGGCTCGTCCAAAACCCACAAAGGCGGATTATGGATCAGCGCGCCGATTACACATATTTTTTGTTTCATACCGTGCGAATACGAGGATATTTGAGAGTCAACGTCTTTTGTAAGATTAAACAGCTCAAGATACTTTTCAGCGCGTTTTTTTCTATCGTTCAAATCAACTCTATAAATATCCGCCATAAAGTTTATATATTCTCTGCCCGTTAATTTTTCATAAATAACATGATTATCAGGCACAAATCCTATGCTTCGCTTAGCATTGATAGGGTCGCGTTTTATATCGTAACCGTTTATTTCTATATTGCCTTCGTCAAAAGGGAGTATTCCTGTCAACATTTTTATTGTAGTAGTCTTGCCTGCACCGTTAGGGCCAATAAAACCGTAAATTACGCCTTTTTCGACGCGTAGAGTCAAATTATCTACCGCTTTAAATGTGCTTTTAGCATAAGACTTGCTCACAGAGAAAATATTAAGCATATAATCCTCCAAAATATATAATACGATTTTATGATAACATTTAATTATAAGTAATACAATTAAATAACCGTTAAATAAAATTAAAATCTCATTAAAAAATAAAAGGTCTTTGGTTTTCAAAGACCTTTTTTATTGCTTCTTTAGTAAAAATTAAATAATATTTCAATTTATTTATTTATAACTTTATTATAAAGCGCGCTTACTTCGTTCCAGTCTAAGACGTTAAAGAATTCTTTAATGTAATCGCCTCTTAGGTTTTTATATTTTAGATAATACGCATGCTCCCAAACGTCAAGCGCTGCGATAGGTCTCCATTGACCTTTCGATTCGGTAATAGGATTATCTTGGTTGGGCGTCGAGCTTACCTTGAGATTGCCTTGCGAGTCGGCAGATAGCCAAGCCCAGCCCGAGCCGAATCTAGAAGCCGCCGCTTGAGATAGCTGTTCTTTTAGCGCGTCAAAGCTTCCAAAAGTAGCTTCGATTTTTTCTTTTAGCGCGCCTTCAGGCTCTTTTTTAGGATTGGGCGAAAGGATTGAAAAGTATAAGTTATGATTGTAATAACCTCCGCCGTTGTTTAGCAATTGAGTTCTTAAAGCAGGATCTTGAACTTGGTCTAGATTTGCCAAAATTTCTTCAGCTGATTTTCCGGCTAAACCGGCTTTTTCTACCGCGTCGTTAAAATTCTTGGTATATGCGGCATGATGTTTGCCGTAATGGGTCATCATTGTCATTTCGTCTATATGGGGTTCCAATGCGTTGAAATCATATTTTAGTTTTACTTGTTCAAACATTTTTGAGTCTCCTTTTCTTGATTTTTTGTAACTACAGTTTAACATTGAAATACAATACTATCAAGAGAATTATTCTTAATTAGGTGATTATCGCACATAAGAAAAAAACTTAAAAAAGACGATGCTTATTATATTTTTAGCTTTTATGAAGAAAAAAATTATTACTTTGAATGAGCCTATATAAAAATTTATTATTAATTAATAAAATCTGATATTTCTTTAGCTAAATTTTCGGGAGTCAGTCCAAGTTCATCGTAAACTTCTTCGATCAAACCTGTAATCGCCACCTTATAGGGCATTGAGAAATTGCTTATCTTAAATTTTTTATTTTTAATTAACAAGTAACTTGAAATCGCCTGGCCCAGTCCGCCGCTTAATACATTATCTTCCATTGTGATGATAAACGAATTGTCGGGCAAGCTGTCCAAAAAGTCATAATCAAGCGGCTTAATAAATCTGGCGTTAACGATATTAATTTTCTGTTTAAGCAATTTTGAGGTGTCCAGACCTAATTTTATCATTCGGCCGCCTACCGCTATTAAGTAAATATTTGATTGCGCGGAATAAATAACTTCCCACTTACCATATTCAATGGGCGCATGAATATCTGTGTCTAAGACGCTGTCTTTAGGATATCTTATTGCCAAGGGAGCGTTGAAATCCAAAGACCATTTTAACATCATCTCAAACTCTTGTATGTCTTTGGGCGCGATTATAGTCATATCGGGCATTAATGACAAATAGGACAAGTCGTATATGCCTTGATGGGTTACGCCGTCGGCGCCTACTACTCCCGCCCTATCAATGCAGAATCTGACGGGTAATTTCATCAGACAAACGTCGTGCAGAATTTGATCAAAAGCCCTTTGCAAAAAGGTTGAATATATTGCTACATACGGCTTTAAGCCGGACGCCGCCATGCCAGCAGCCATAGTGACAGCATGCGCCTCGCAAATAGCCACGTCGAAAAATCTATCATTATGCTTATTTTTAAATATATCAAGCCCCGTCCCTTCCGCCATTGCCGCTGTAAT
Source organism: Clostridia bacterium (assembly GCA_036562755.1). Classification (GTDB taxonomy): domain Bacteria; phylum Bacillota; class Clostridia; order Christensenellales; family DUVY01; genus DUVY01. The sequence continues at coordinate 3,525 of DATCJN010000035.1, forward strand.
AGCCACAATTGACTTGTCTTCATCCGCTAATTTGCTTAAAGTTTTGCCAAGAGCTTTTGAAAATGAATGGCCGTTACTGTTATTATTAGATGAATTAAGCCCGTGATATTCGGTAGGATTTTTTTCAGCGCTAGGCAGTCCCTTGCCCTTTTGAGTGACCACATGAAGCAAGACGGGTTCTTTTATATCTTTTACATGGGTTAAGAACTCAATTAATTCCTCAAGGTTGTGTCCGTCGATCGGGCCTATATATTTTAATCCGAACTGCTCAAACATCTTGCCGCTTACAAGCGCAAATTTAAGATTATCCCTTATTTTTTTTAGCGAATTCATTAAGGGTTGTCCGACAATAGGCAATTGATTAATTACTTTTTGAGCTTTGAGTTTTAATGCGGAATACTTTTTGCTGACTCTTATTTTTGATAAATAATTATTCACTCCTCCGATGTTGGGCGAAATAGACATATTGTTGTCGTTGAGAATTATTATCATATTTGTCTTTGAAACGCCCAAATCGTTTAGCGCCTCAAATGCCATTCCGCCAGTCAGCGCGCCGTCGCCTATTATTGAAACAATATTATAATCTTCGCCTTTTAAGTCTCTGGCGCGCGCCATACCTAAGCCCGCTGAAATAGAAGTGCTGGCGTGGCCAGTATTAAAGACATCATAATCGCTTTCTTCTATATTAGGAAATCCGCTAATGCCTCCTAAAGAACGAATCGTGCTCAACTGCTGCTTGCGACCCGTTATAATTTTATGAATATATGCCTGATGTCCGACATCCCAGATAAATTTATCTTTAGGGGGATTGAAAACATGATATAAAGCTAAAGTTAATTCAACTACGCCTAAATTGGAAGCAAGATGTCCGCCGGTTATAGATATAGTGTCTATTAAATAATTTCTAATCTCATCGCTCAATTGATTTAACTGAGATAACGAAAGCGATTTTATATCTTCTGGGGCATTTATTTTATCCAATATAGACATAGCGCTCTTTCCATTTATCCGCGAGAGAAAATAGACAACATCTTTCCTACAGCAGATACGATTTTTGTGCTGTTGTTTACGGCTAATTTTTTAAATACAGCCTTTAATCCTACGGTTACCGCAGCTAGTAACGCGGTTACCGCGATTGAAATTATCGACGACCGTAAGTCGTCGCTGTTCAACGTTATTATTAAAACCAGCGAGGCGCTCGCCGCGCCGCTTATGATATTGCAAATATCGCCTATAATATCCGAACAAATGCTGCCGACAATATCGCTGTTTTTAATGAGTTTTAGGGCGACTTTGGCTCCCTTGACCTTTCGAGCCGCCATAGCGTAGAAAGGTTTTTCATCGCAAGAGGCCACAGCCATTCCCACCATGTCAAATATAACGCCTATGATTATTAAGACGACAATTACCGATATTATAACAATAATACCGGCGTTTGTCATAGCCATAGACGATAAAAAGTTAAATAAAACAGATAATAAAATAGTTAAAAAAAATGCTTTTAACGGCCATAATTTTGGGCCGTTTTTTTTCTTTTTTGGTTTTTGATCTGAATCGTTATTTTTTTTGGGTTTATTATTATTTTTTATATTACTGCCGTCGTCTTGCACGTTATTTTTAGCCTTTTTATTTATTATTAGTATTTGGACGGCGAAATATATGTAGCTTTACAAAGAAGTAAAAGTTTCATATATCCCGCCGTCCATTAAAAATATAATCAGATTTCGGGTTTTAGAGGCGGCATATTAAGTAAACCTTGCGACTTAAGGTTCAGTAGGATTTCCCTACGCAGTACCCCCCGTTGCCGAAGAGGCAGTTTACTTTTAAACCGCGCATTCCGTTGTTGCCAGACGGAAAACTGAATCGCCTATGAGTTCACACTATAATCCTTAATATGCCTGGACTACAGCCTAGAAGCTTTCCTTAAACATTCACTGTCAACCTTATCCTCTTTTGCATCACGAGTTTCATCAGGCGATCGCTCGATTAAGTTGGCCGACTTAAATCAAGCGTGGTTCCTTAATCCGCTCGTAACACTCAAGGCTGGCTACACTGTACACAGCATTTCTACCGCATAGCAGGTTTAATTCACAAAAAGTAACAAAATCCAACTCTGTTACCTTAAGTGACCTCAATGGATATTGGGTCGGACTCCGTATGCCGTTACGGAACGCCCACTATCCTATCTTCCAGCAACAGCCCCCGTTTGGGCAACGAAAGCCATCACAAGAAGCTTCATCGATATGCCACTGACGATCTTTTAACTTCGTCTTCGAT
>DATCJN010000037.1:0-36644 GCA_036562755.1 Clostridia bacterium
ATCCATAGCGCTCAAAAAGCTCGTCATGACCTTCGAGCTTAATATGCTCAAAATGAACAAGACCTAAAATATCAAATCCTGCATTAATAATGCAAAATCTATTAACTTGCCATTCCCCAAAAGATATTTTTTTTACAGTCATGGTTAAATCCTTATTTTACATATACTTGATTTCTTTTGAGAGTATTTATTATTGTATTTCGCTTGGAGATGTCATTCATAAACATTATAATAAAACTTTTCTAGTAGCGCAACATTCTTAATCATTAAAAATGTGAATGCTTTAAAACCTTAAGAATTATTTTAAACATATTTAAATTTTTTTATATATTTGCTCCAAAAAAATAATCAAGTTATCTTCCCTTAATAAATTTTTGTAATTACAGTTCAAAAATCATTGCGACATATAAGCGCATGATTATAAAAAAAACATTTGACTTAAAAAGCAAAAAGCCACTATACATTGTATTATATAGTGGCTTTCAATATCATATTGTCCTGGTGCCGAAGGTGGGACTTGAACCCACACATCCTTATCGGATACGGGATTTTGAGTCCCGCGCGTCTGCCAATTTCACCACTTCGGCAAGGAAGCATAAATTATATTATCATATCTTTTAATTAATTTCAATCGTTTACGCTAACAAAAAATAAATAATTTTTGGTAATTCTTTTATTATTAACTAGAAATCATTGTCTTTTAATATAAATTAGGTCATTTTAAGATAATAGATAGTCAACTTTTGCGGATTTCTATTTTTTGATATTTACCCTGAATTTATTTTTTTATAAAATTAATATAAGCAATTTTTTCGGGGAGTTTATGAAAAATACGCTTATAGAATCCTTTTCTAAGTTAATAGAAATTTTAAAACAAGATAAGCGTTGTTTAGGCGCGTGGTATTTTGGCTCGGTGGCCCGCGGTCTAGATGACGAGCATTCGGATATTGACGCGGTATTTTTAATAGACGCAGATTATTTTGAGCAAATAAGCGGCGAGTTTTCACGCTTTGTCGAAATGATATGCGACGAACTCATTTTGGTATGGCCCGAAGTCTTTAATTGCGACGAGCTAAAGAATTTTCAATATATTTATCGAATAGGCGAAGAGATTTGCGCGCTGGATGTTTTCCTGCTAAACAGCCAAAAAAATGACTCCTGGATCGCACGCGCGCATTATACGGCTTTAAAGCCCGGGGATGTTATCTTTGATAAGAACGACGCGGTAAAACAATTAATCAAAAAAGCGCCCCAAGGTTCGGTTTTAAAATTTGATGTGCAATATTTAGTTAAAACTTACTTTACCCACCTTAATATGCTTATAAAGTATTTCATAAGAAACGATTATTTTAAGATAAAAAAGAACATAGATATTTTATATAATACCCATATCGAACTTTTACTCTCTAAATACGACAAAATTGTCTGGGGCGATTATTGCAACAAAATCAAGCATTGTATTCCCAAAGATCTGCATCCGCGCCTCATGATGTATTTTTCATCTTCGGCAATAGATTTTCTCAAAAAAAATATATTAGACTGCGCCCTAAATTTTTCGGCCGACGCTCAAAAAATATGCGCCGAAAAAAACATAGAATATCCCCATCGCGCCGAAAAGCTTATAATCAACCAATATAAAAAGCAATTGGGACAATTATAATTCATCTCAGCAAGAAACTTAAGGTAAACTAAAAATTATTGAAGGTTTGGTGCAAAATCTCTTTTAAAGTCTAAAAGGGATTTAATTTTACTTTAATATTACAATGAAAAAATGTAGATATTATAAAATTTACAATTTATCCGTTAATTTAAAAAAGTTAAAACATAATTTTATCTATCATTGCAAGATTATATGGTTATGTTTGAATTAAAAGATAACTTTCTTTTTCATTTATATCTAAAAAAAATAAAATTCTTATACATTTATGGAGAATACTGTTATTCCTAAAATTGACACTATCAAGACATAAATATATACTGTGCTTATTTAATATACAAAGGATAAATTATGGCGAGCGCGCTTGAAGCGGTTATGATTATAATGTTTGGCTTATCCTGGCCTATCAATCTTTACAAGACGATTAAGTCAAAAAATACAAAGAGTAAGAGCATATTGTTTATAATCTTTATAGCAGTAGGTTACATTTGCGGGATTTTAAGCAAGATAATCAGCCATAATATAACCTGGGTGTTTGCTTTTTATTTAATAAATCTTTTAATGGTATCAGCCGATATTATTTTATATTTCATTTATAAAAAAAGAGCAACAAAAGAAGTATGAAAAAGATTCTGGCGATAGGCAACAGTTTTTCTCAAGACGCTACGGCTTTAATTGAACTTTTAACGGATCAGTTATATGTGCGTAATCTCTACATAGGCGGATGCAGCCTTAAGCAACATTGCGAAAATCTAGGCAAAAACGCTTACGAATACCAGCACAACGGCGAGCGCTGCGAAAACCGCTCTATATCGCTAAAAGAGGCGCTATTAAAAGAACATTGGGATTATGTTACCGTTCAGCAAGTAAGCGGCGAGGCAGGGCGCGAAGAGACTTATTATCCGTATTTAACACAGTTACTTGAATATATAAAAACTCATACCGAAGCGCAAATTATATTTCATCAAACTTGGGCGTATGAGACTGGGAGTCCTCATCCCGACTTTGCTTATTATGACTATGACCAGAACAAGATGGCTAAAGATATCTTATATGTAACCGCTTCTGTTTGCGATAGAGAAAATTTAAAAATTATCCGTTGCGGAGAGATGATTTCCAGACTTAGAAAACACGATTTCTTTAATATATCCAAAGGCGGTATCAGTCTTTGCCGAGATTCCTTTCATTTAAGTTTTAATTACGGCAGATTTGCCGCCTCAGCCGTCTGGATAAAATTCTTTACAGGCGAAATACCCGATTATCTAAATAGAGACGACCTATCGGAAGGATATAATATCATAAAAGAGGAACTAAATCTTTAATTACAAAACGCCTCGAAGCTTTTTTGAGGCGTATTTTTATTGCTTTTAGATTTGTTGGGGAAGTATCCATAACCAACGGCGAAAAGGGAGATACAGGCTAAACGGCGCGGAAGAAAAGGGCGTAAAAGAGAATAAGCTAGACGGGCATTAGGGAGATATAGAAGGTATAAGCTTTTTTGCAAATAATGCCCAAATTATATGTTTGAATCTTTATGCTAAACCGTAATAAAAAAACCCGCTTCAAATATTGAAGCGGGTTTCTTATTGGTAGGACTGAGTGGACTCGAACCACCGACCCCCACCTTATCAGGGTGGTGCTCTAACCTGCTGAGCTACAGTCCTATATCGTTTTGGTGGAGGTAAGCGGGGTCGAACCGCTGACCCCCTGCTTGCAAGGCAGGTGCTCTACCAACTGAGCTATACCCCCAAATATATCGCATTTTCAAACGACTGTTAAATTATAGAGCATTTTGACGGTTTCGGTCAAGTATTTAAAGTCGGTTTTTTTTAAGAAATTTTTATAATTTTTTACCATATTTAGTTTTTAAGGGGCAAAAAATTATACAAAAAAAAGACCGACTATATTTTCAAACAGTATTTAAGCATATTCAAAATATTTTTGCAATCAAAAAGCGACTTTAAAAATAAAAAAATCTCATAGCTTTTTGGGCTATGAGATTTTTAATTTTAATGTGTCAAAATCTTAATTTCCAAACAGCGCTAAGAACATTCCCGCCATAACCGCGGAGCCGATAACGCCCGCTACGTTAGGTCCCATAGCGTGCATTAACAGATAGTTGTTGGGATTCTCTTTTTGTCCTACTTTTTGGGAAACTCTGGCCGCCATAGGCACCGCCGAAACGCCCGCCGAACCAATCAAAGGATTGATTTTGCCTTTGGATAGGACATACAACAGCTTTCCAAATAACAATCCGCCCACCGTGCTAAACATAAACGCAACCAGTCCAAGAATAATAATTTTTATAGTGCTCCATGTTAGGAATGTGTCGCCCGTGGCGGTGGCGCCAACCGTAAGCCCTAAGAAAATAGTTACTATATTAATAAGCGCGTTTTGCGCGGTATCGGACAATCTATCTACCACGCCGCATTCTCTAAACAAGTTGCCTAACATAAACATGCCGATTAGGGGAGCGACGGAGGGCAGCAACAATATGCATACGATAGTAACTAATATAGGGAAGCAAATCTTTTCGGCTTTGGATACCTTGCGGGGCTGATTCATGACAACCGAGCGCTCTTTTTTGGTAGTCAACAACTTCATAATAGGAGGCTGAATAAAGGGTATAAGCGCCATATAAGAATAAGCCGCGATCGCTATAGCGGATAAAAGGTGGGGAGCAAGACGGGTTGTTTGGTATATAGCGGTAGGGCCGTCCGCGCCGCCTATGATAGCTATAGAAGCCGCTTCAAGCGCGTCAAATCCTAACAAATTAGCTATTATAAACGCCACGCTTATACCAAATTGCGCGCCCGCGCCCAACAAAAAGCTTGAAGGTCTGGCAAGCAGCGGGCCGAAGTCGGTCATTGCGCCGATGCCTAAGAAAATCAAGCAAGGATAAATTCCCAATTTAACGCCTTGATACAGATAATACAACAAGCCGCCGTTTTCGTCGCCTATAGCTTTAGCCATCAATCCCGTTTTAGGAAGGTTGGCAAGCAGCATACCAAAAGCGATGGTAACCAGCAACAACGGCTCATATTCTTTCGCGATAGCCAAATACAATAAGAAACAAGCCAAGCCAATCATTACGGCTTGCTGCCAAGTCATACTCGCAAAACCTGAATCCTGCCACAATGTCTTCAATGCCTCTATAAACATCAGTCGTTCTCCTTTAGCTCTTTAATAGAAGCGAGTTTAAAGCTCTTTTGATTGCCTTCTTCGTCCGTTACGGTCGCATAAATTGGCCCTTCAAACTCTGTCGATTGCTCTTGAGTCGGATTTTGTTTTTTGAAGATTTTATTAAAGAAATTTTTTGATTTTTGTTTTAAATCGGCTTTGCCAAGCTTGCCCATAATATAAGAGAACAGCTTAAATATTAAACTTAACGAAAAAAGCACCAAAATAGCCATTACGAACACGAACGCCGCGTATTCAAGGCTTTCCAAAAAAGTCAGTTTCATGTAAGTCCTCCTGTAAAAAATAAAGGGTGAAAAACGCATTCCACCCTTGGAGCCAAAATATTTAGTCTTTTAATAATAATGCAAGCATATACATTTTTAATCACTACTTCTCCAAGTTAAATGATATTTAAAAAGTCAAATTTTGTCAATTAATTCTCAAAGTTTTGCGTTGTTATTGTTTTTTTAATATAATGGTTTTAACAATATAAATCTTTAAAACGCGTTTATTAATATTGTTTTTATAAATTATTAAGATTATTACCATTTCTTAGGATGCTTGACTTAGCTAATTAGCTTGTCATATAATTAATTATTATGATTAATATACCCAAGGGCACCAAGGATATCTTGCCCGACACCAGTTTCAAATGGCAGTATGTGGAAAACATCGCCCGAAAGATTACCCGCCTTTATAACTTAAAAGAGATAAGGACGCCTATTTTTGAGCATACCGAATTGTTCGAGCGCAGCGTAGGCGAGACTACCGACATCGTCAACAAGGAGATGTACACCTTTTTGGACAAAGGCGGCAGATCCATAACCCTAAAGCCCGAGGGCACGGCGGGCGTAGCGAGAGCCTTTATAGAATCCCTATCCAATTGCGCTTTGCCCGTAAAGATGTATTATATAACGCCGGCGTTCAGATACGAAAGGCCGCAAGCGGGCAGGCTTAGACAGTTCCACCAATTCGGCGTGGAAGTGTTTGGCGCGGCGGGCGCGGAAACTGATGCCGAAGTTATAATGTTGGCCAAAGATTTTTTGGAAGCGGCGGGCATTAACAGCCTAAAGCTTGAAATCAACAGCATAGGCAGCGGCGAAACCCGCAATAATTATAACAAGGTGCTAAAAGAGTATCTAATTAAGAATTCAGACAAACTTTGCGCTTTATGCCGAGCAAGGATAGAAAAAAACCCTTTAAGAGTTTTGGACTGCAAATTGGATTCTTGCAAGAGCGTCTTAAAAGAAGCTCCCAAGACCATAGATTATCTAAGTCAAGAAGACAAAGAGCATTTTGAAAGGCTAAGATCCATCTTGGATGAAAACAAAATAAAATATTCCGTCAATCCCTATTTGGTTAGGGGATTGGATTACTATACCAAGACTGTGTTTGAGTTTATACCTCAGACAGTAACTTCCGCGCAAGAGACCGTATGCGGCGGCGGAAGGTATGATAATTTGATTGAATCTTTGGGCGGCAAACCCACCCCCGCGGTAGGATTTGGACTAGGATTAGAGAGGCTTTTATTGGTGCTGGAAAACGCGGGCGTTAATATAGAAGACACCGGCAAACTTGATGTGTTTGTGGCTTTTGCGGACGGCTTAATCGACGAAGCAATAAAATTAACGGGCGAATTAAGAAAAGCGGGAATATCCGCCGACTATGACCAAACGGGCAGAAGCCTAAAAGCGCAGCTAAAATACGCCGACAAGCAAGGCGCCAAGTATTGCATAACCATAGGCGGCGACGAGCTAAATACGGGTAATTTCCCCATAAAAAACATGCAAAACGGCAACATTTTACACATTCAAAGACAAAATATAATCGAAACTATACGTAAGGAGCTAAAATAGTTTAAAATGGATTTTTTAGGTGATTGGAAGCGGACATGTTACGCCGCCGAAGCAGACGAAAGCTTAATTGACAAAGAAACAATAGTAATGGGTTGGGTTCACAACCGCCGCGACCTTGGCGGATTGATCTTTGTGGACTTAAGAGACCGCAGCGGTATTTTGCAGGTTGTTTTTGACTCTTCGGTTATAAAAGACGAATTTAATAAAGCGGAAAAATTAAGAGGCGAGTATGTAATCGCCGTAAAAGGCAAGATACGCCGCCGCGCCGAAGAAACAATCAACCCCAAGATCAAGACGGGCAATATAGAGCTTTTGGCTACCAGCGTCAAAATTTTATCCGACGCAGATACGTTGCCTTTTGACCTTGACAATGTCGAAGTAGTCAACGAGCCTTTAAAATTAAAATATAGATATTTGGAACTAAGAACTCCCAGACTTCAAGAGATTATGCGCGTAAAGAACTTAGTATGCAAAATTTCGCGCGACTATCTGTCAAGACACGGCTTTTGGGAAATCGAAACTCCTTACCTGGGCAAATCCACGCCCGAAGGCGCAAGAGACTATTTGGTTCCGAGCCGCGTTCGTCCCGGCAGCTTTTACGCGCTTTCTCAATCGCCTCAATTATATAAGCAATTATTGATGATATCGGGCTTCGACCGCTATTATCAAATAGCAAGATGCTTTAGAGACGAAGACCTAAGAGCTAACCGTCAGCCCGAATTTACCCAAATAGACATTGAAATGTCTTTTGTGGACAACGAAGAAGATGTCATGACCTTGGCCGAAGGCATGGTGAAAGAAATTTTCGAAAAGATAAAAGGCGTCAAGCTGCCCGAAAAAATCACCAGAATGCCTTACCAAGAAGCTATGAGCAGGTTCGGCTCGGACAAGCCCGACACCCGCTTTGGACTGGAATTAATAGATATATCCGATCTGGCGCGCGATTGCGGCTTTAAGGTGTTTATGGACGCTGTCAAAAACGGCGGCAGCGTGCGCATGATTAACGCAAAAGGCTTTATAAAAGGCGATAATCCTATTCTGTCCAGAAGAGATATAGACTCGCTAACAGATTTTGTAAAGATATTTAGGGCTAAGGGTCTGGCTTGGATAGCAATTAAAGAAGACGGTATCCAATCCGTAATAACCAAGTTCATGCCCGAAGAAACCGTTCAAGCCATACTGAAACGCGCCAACGCCGAAGTAGGCGACATATTGTTCTTTGGCGCGGATAAAGACGAAATAGTCTTCGACTCTTTGGGCGCTTTAAGATTAAAGCTTGGAGAGACCGCAGGCTTAATCGACAAGTCCCGTTATGAAGCGCTTTGGGTAACCGACTTCCCGCTCTTAGAGTATAGCGAGGAAGAAAAGCGCTATGTGGCAAAACACCATCCCTTCACAAGCCCCAAAAACGAGGACTTGCCGTTATTGGAAACAGAACCTCACAAAGTCAGAGCCAAGGCATACGACTTGGTAATCAACGGCACCGAAGTAGGCGGCGGCAGCTTGAGAATATTTAACAGAGAAATCCAAAGAAAGATGTTTAAGGTTCTGGGTCTCTCCGACGAGCAAATCGCCGACAGATTTGGATTCTTTGTAAACGCGTTTAATTACGGCGCTCCGCCTCACGGGGGATTGGCGTTCGGCTTAGACAGACTGGTTATGCACTTGACAGGCACAGAGAATATAAAAGACGTTATAGCCTTCCCCAAGGTTCAAAACGCGTCCGACTTAATGACAGGCGCGCCCGACGCGGTAGAGCCCAGACAGCTTGAAGAACTGTCTATAAAAGTAGTTAAGGTCGAATAAAAAACATGCTAGAATTAGGAAAAGTTACGGCTGTAATGGACGACAAAGTCCAAGTGCAGTTTCCAAGAACATCGGCTTGCGATAAGTGCAAGCTATGCTCTAATGAATCAGGCGGCAATGTCAGCCTAACCTTAAAAAACGATGTAAACGCTAAAGAGGGCGACATTGTGGCGGTGGAGATATTGGGCAAGGCCGTAACTATTTCTTATTTAATAGTGTTTGGAATACCTATTTTGACTTTGTTTTTGGGGATGATAATCGCCAGCGCGGCAAAGCTAAACGAATTATATTCCATCATAGCCGCGGCGGCGTCGTTGTTAATAGGTTTTGCGATCGTCTTCTTTTTGGATAAAACCATAGCAAAAAGCGAAAAATTCGCCCCCAAAATAGTAAAAGTCTATCAATCATCATCTCAAGCGGAGGAGCTAGAAAATGATAATTTTAAATAAAGATAATTTTGAACAAGAAGTGTTAAACTCGCCCAATACCGTAGTGGTCGATTTTTGGGCTAACTGGTGCGGCCCTTGCAAAGCTTTGGCTCCTATTTTGGACGAGATAGAAAAAGAAATGGGCGACAAGGTAGTTTTCGCCAAACTAAATGTTGACGATGACTTGGACACGGCGCGCACATACGGCGTTATGACCATTCCCACGCTGATTGTATTTAAAAACGGCAAAAATGTAGCAAGCCTAATCGGACTAAAATCAAAAAACGCTATCATAGACTTCATCAACCAGAATCTTTAACTAATTTACTTAGGCTTACTTAGATACTTTTGGGAAAACAAAATTTAATATACATAGCGAGGTTTTAAATGATTGATTTTGCAACCCTCAGGGCTTGCGACCCCGAGGTCTTTGAAGCGCTCGAGAAGGAATTGGCGCGCCAAAGACACAACCTTGAGTTAATCGCAAGCGAAAACTTTGTTTCCCCTGCGGTATTGGCGGCGGCGGGAACGCACCTTACCAACAAATACGCCGAAGGCTATCCCGGAAAGAGATATTACGGCGGCTGCGAGTATGTCGATATCGTGGAAACCTTGGCGATAGAGCGCGCAAAACAACTCTTTGGCGCAAAATACGCCAACGTTCAACCCCACAGCGGCGCTAACGCGAATTTGGCGGCGTTTATGGCGCTGATCAATACGGGCGACACCGTATTGGGAATGAGCTTAGCTCACGGCGGACACCTAACTCACGGAAGTCCGGTAAATTACAGCGGAATAAATTACAATATCGTTTCTTACGGTCTTAATCCCGAAACCGAAAGACTTGATTACGACGAAATAGAAAAACTGGCAAAAACCCACAAGCCCAAATTAATTTTAGCCGGCGCAAGCGCATATCCCAGAGCGATTGACTTTAAACGCTTTAGGGAGATTGCGGACTCGGTAGGCGCGTATTTAATGGTCGATATGGCGCACATTGCGGGTTTGGTGGCAGCGGGCGAGCATATGAGCCCCGTTCCTTACGCGCACATAGTGACGACCACCACTCACAAGACCTTAAGAGGTCCCAGAGGCGGCTTGATTTTAACCAACGACGAAGAAATTATCAAGAAAATAAACAAAGCGGTGTTCCCCGGCTCTCAAGGCGGTCCGCTTATGCATATAATCGCGGCTAAAGCCGTAGCTTTAAAAGAAGCTCTAACCCCCGAATTTAAGGAATACCAAAGACAAATAATCAAAAACGCCAAAATATTGGCTCAAACTTTAACTGAAAAAGGCCTAAAACTTGTCTCGGGCGGCACTGACAACCATTTGATGCTAATAGATTTATCCGACAAAAACCGCACGGGCAAAGAAGTAGAAAAATGGCTGGACAGAGCGCATATTACGGTTAACAAAAACGCCGTGCCCAACGATAAACTAAGCCCTATGATAACCAGCGGCATAAGAGTGGGCACTCCCGCAGTAACTTCGCGCGGATTAAAAGAGGAAGAGATGAAAATAATCGGCGGATTTTTATCGCGCGTCATAATCGAAGGCGAAAGAGCTATTCCCGAAGTGGCCGAACAAGTCATAGAGCTTTGCGATAAATTCCCGCTTTATAAAAACGATATATTAATTTAAAAAAGGATTTATAGGGGTTAATGAAATTATCGACCAAGGCAAGATACGGATTAAAGGCGTGTTTTATTTTGGCGCTTAGCAAGGACAACTTTTTGACTTTGTCCGAGCTTTCCGCGCGTACCAGGGTTACGCCCAAGTATCTTGAGAAACTTATGAACATGCTTATAAAACGCGGAATAATAAAATCGACTAGAGGGCTGTATGGAGGATACAGCCTTTCTAAAACTCCGTCCGAAATTTCGGTAGGCGAGATTTTTAGGGCCTTGGAAGATAATTTAGAGATTACGGCTTGCATAGCGGACGAATGCGACGACCAATATTGCCCCAATAGAAATATACTAAAAAAACTATACGCGGAGATAAATAATTTATTAGACAGCCACAGCCTACAAGATTTAATAGACGATTATAAATGCTGATTTTTTGGGATAATATAAAAATATGAAAAAGATATATTTAGACAACGCGGCGACCACTCCGCTAGACGAAAGCGTTTTTGAGGCGATGAAGCCCTACTTTCGCGAAATTTTTGGCAATCCCGAAAGCCAGCATTCCTTTGGAAAACAGGCCGAATTCGCAGTCATAAGAGCTCGGGAGCAAGTAGCTCTCGCTTTGGGAGCTTCCGATAACGAAATATATTTTACCTCAGGCGCGGCCGAGGCAAACAACTGGGCGTTAAAAGGCGCCGTCGCCTCTTCCCAAAAACCCAAAAAGAGAATAATAATCAGCGCGATAGAGCATGCTTCTGTTTTAAACTGCGGCGAGGACTTAACAGAGCAGGGCGTGGAAGTCGTCCAAGTTTTGCCCGATAAAGACGGAATAATTAATCCAAAAACCGTAACAGACGTATTAGACGAGAACACCGTTATAGTTTCGATAATGCTTGCCAATAACGAAGTCGGCGCGATTCAGCCCATAAAAGAAATATGCCAGGCTGTTAAAGAATATAATAAAGATATACTGTTTCATACCGACGCCGTCCAGGCAATAGGCGCTTTGGAAGTAAATGTCCGAGATTTAGGCGTGGATATGCTAAGCATAAGCGCGCATAAGTTCTACGGACCTAAAGGAATAGGCGCGCTTTATATAAAAAACGGCGTCAAAATCGGAAGATTAATAGCCGGAGGCAACCAAGAGCGCGGCAAAAGGGGAGGAACTTCCAATGTGCCCGCGATTGTAGGTTTGGGCGCGGCCATAGAAAAAGCCGTAAAAGACAGACAAACAAATTGCGAGCATTTAAGAAAATTGCGGGATTATTTTATAGAGCAGGTGGAGCAAAAAATCCCTTATGTCAAATTAAACGGCCATAGGACTCAAAGATTGGATTGTAATGTCAATTTTACCTTTGACTATGTAAGCAGCCAGAGCCTGATTAATATGCTAGATATGAAAGGCGTCGCCGCGAGCGTCGGCTCGGCTTGCACGGCGGGCAGCTTTAAGCCTTCTTATGTCTTAATGGCAATGGGAGTTCCTAAGGAATTAGCCAACAGCTCAGTCCGCTTTACCATAGGCAAATATAACACCAAAGAAGAGATAGACTATACTGTCGAAGTCCTAAAAGAATGCGTGGAAGAATTACGCAAGCTGTCTCCGCTTTTTGTCAACATAAAAACTGATAAATACCTTGTATAAATTGATTTTTATACTTTACATACCTGTATTTTTTTGGTAAAGTTTAGTTAATATGAATATTTTTGAAAAATTTTTTGAAAGAATAAAAAACCGCAGCCTAAAAGACTTTTTAAAATATCTTTGGCTGCCTTTGGTTATTATGGTCGCAGTAATTTTTGCAGACCTTTTGACCAAGTCCATTATCGAAAATAAAATCGCCCTAAATCAAAGCGTAGTTATAATTCCTAAATTTCTGTCGTTTACATATGTGCTTAATGACGGCGCGGCGTTTTCGATTTTGGAAGGACAGCGCTGGTTGTTCATCATAACTACCGTAATCGCAGTTCTTGCGATTTTATTGTATTTAATTTATGATTGCGATAAATTAAGGGCGTTAATGAAAGTAGCCCTCGCTTTAATACTCGGCGGCGCGGTAGGAAATCTGGTGGATAGATTGGCCATTGGTTCGGTAAGAGACTTTATCGAAATTATATTTTTTGGATTGGATCTGCCTGTTTTCGGCGACAGCTTTGCTATCTTTAACTTGGCCGACACGGCTATAACCATCGGCACTATTCTGTTAATCATCGGCGTAATAATAGGCCATCACAAAAAAGAAAAACCCGCAGCCGAACCTCAAGAATAACCTAAAATGGAAAAACAGATAATCATCGCCGAAAAAGACAACGATCGGTTGGATGTTTTTTTAACCGAAGTTTTAGATATTACCCGCTCCCAAATTAAAAAATTAATAGACTCCGGCAATATCTTGGTAGCAGGCCAAAAGGTAAAATCGGGCAAAAGCTTAAGAGCGGGCGATGTTATTGAAATAAATATTCCCGACGAGCCGGCCACCCAATTAATTCCCGAAAACATTCCTTTAGATATAGTTTACGAAGACCAAGATTTAGCCGTAATTAATAAGCCGCAAGGCATGGTAGTCCATCCCGGCGCGGGAGTGTATCGCGGCACTTTGGCCAACGCGTTAATGTATCATTTCAACTCTTTAAGTTCTGATCCTATCAGGCCCGGCATAGTCCACAGGCTTGACAAAGACACTTCCGGTCTTATCGTGATAGCAAAAAACGATAACGCGCATTTAAGTTTAGCTCGTCAAATAGCCCAAAAGACTGCGGTAAGAATTTATCGGGCGCTGTTAAACGGCGCGCTAAAAGAAGACGGCGGCGTAATAGAAAAAAATATTGTCCGCGACCCCAAAGACCGCAAAAAATTTATCGCCACGCCCGACGCCTCAAAAGGCAGATATGCGATAACGTATTACAAGGTGTTGGAAAGATTTGAAAAATATACTTATGCGGAATTCAAGCTGGGCACGGGCAGGACGCACCAAATAAGAGTTCACTCCAAATATTTAGGCTATCCCGTCGTGGGCGATATGGTTTACGGACGCAAAGACCGGGAATTTAAGGATTTAAAAGGCCAGTTATTGCATGCGTATATGCTGGAATTCGACCATCCCACCCAGAACAAACGCATGAGCTTTACCTCGGAACTGCCCGACTATTTTGAGGCGATTTTGCAAAAACTAAGGGCAATTAATGGACAAAAATATCAAAAAATGATATAGTATTGTCAATCAAAAAGGGAGAATAGAGCAATGACCGCTAGAAAGCTTCTTTTTATATCATTTAAAGTTAGCTTTGAAAGCGATGATTGCTATTCCAAAATCGATATATCAAGGTGCAAAAGTTAAGCTTTTGCACCTTTTTTAATGCTTTAGAGAGATAAAGGTTTGGTATTAGAAATGAAACTACTTAGGCGCAAGAACTTGACCAGAAAACTTATCAGACAACGCAAAGTAAGCGCGTTAAGAATAACGCCTCGCTTTGAGGAGCAATCTAATATAAATAAAAAAACAGTTGAGAAGTATGTATAAAAAAGATTTATTAGGACTAAAAGGCGCGTCCGCGGAATTTATAACTCAAATCCTCGACGGCGCCGCAAAAATGAAAAAATTATTATTAAGCGGTCAAAAAAAGATTTCTCTGTTAAACGGGAAATCTGTTTTTTTGATGTTCTACGAACCCAGCACCCGCACAAGCTCCAGCTTTGACCAGGCCGCAAAAATCCTGGGCGCAAATGTCATTAGTCTAGCCGTGCAATCGTCCTCGGTAAAAAAGGGCGAAAGCCTAATAGATACGGGTAAGACGCTGGACAGCATGAAAGCCGACATCTTGATAATACGACACAGCGCTTCGGGCGCCGCTAAGCTGTTAGCCCAAAATGTCAATGCGTCCGTAATCAACGCGGGCGACGGCCAAAACGAACATCCCACCCAAGCGCTACTGGATATGCTGACCATGCGCGAAAAATGGGGCGCTTTTGAGGGCAAAAAGATAGCCATTATAGGCGACGTAAAGCATTCAAGAGTGGCAAGGAGCAATATATGGGGATTGACCGCGATGGGAGCCGAAGTCGCGCTATGCGGGCCCGCTACCTTAATGTCGCCCGAATTACCCGCCAAAATCGTCAAAACCAAGGAAGAAGCGGCAGAAAATGCCGACGCTATAATGGGCTTAAGACTTCAATTAGAGCGGCAGGACAAAGGCATGTTCCCCAGCATAAGAGAATATCACAAATATTACGGAATAGACCAAAAATTGATACAGCTTGCCAAAAAAGACGTTATGATAATGCACCCCGGGCCTATGAACAGGGGCGCTGAAATAGAAACTCAAACAGCTGACGGCGAGTTTTCTTATATAAACGAGCAGGTTACCAACGGCGTTGCGGTTCGAATGGCTATAATGGCGTATCTCGTGGGCAAATTAGAAGAATTTATGAGCGCCGCCCCTCAAAAGCCCAAGGTAATGCCTTTATAATAGGTAAAAAAATCAATCTTTGATATAATAAACTTAAGGTAAAAACATATGAAAACATTATTAAAAAACGGTCAAATAGTTTTAAAAGACAAAATCATACGCGGCGATTTGGTTTTTGAAAACAACCGCATTACTTATATTGGCTCAAAATACGATGGTTCCGCCGACCAGGAATACGATCTGACGGGCAAGATGGTTTTGCCCGGTTTAATCGATATGCATACGCATTTAAGAGAGCCCGGACTTGAGTATAAAGAAGACATAGAAAGCGGTTCAAAATCGGCGGTAGCCGGCGGATTTACCGCGATTGCCTGCATGCCCAATACAAATCCCGTATTGGACAACCCCGCGCTGATTGCCTATATAAAATACAGAGCGAAAGATATAGGGCTTTGCAAAGTGCTGCCCATAGGCGCGGTCACCAAGGGACAAAAGGGCGAGAGCCTTACCGAAATGCGCCTTATGCGCGATAGCGGCGCGGTAGCGTTTAGCGACGACGGCCATCCAGTATCAACGGCGCGCATGTTAAGGCTGGCGCTGGAATACGCAAAAGACTTTGACGGGCTGATTATATCCCATTGCGAAGACCAGTCTTTAAGCGACGGAGGATATGTAAACGAAGGCGAAAGCGCAAGTCTTGCGGGCTTGAAGGGTATATCAAGAGCGGCCGAAGACGTAGGAACGGCTCGCGATATATTGGTCGCTCAAGCTATGGACGCGCGCATTCATATAGCCCATGTAAGCACGAAAGGCTCGGTTGAGCTGATAAGGTTCTTCAAAAGCCAGGGCGTAAAGGTAACCGCAGAAACCTGCCCTCAATATCTGTTCGCTACGGATAAAGAAATCCTAAACTTCAACACATTCGCAAAGATTAACCCGCCTTTGAGAGAGAGCGCTGATAACGAAGCGTTAATACAGGGTCTAAAAGACGGCACGATTGACGCGCTTGCCACAGACCACGCGCCGCACCACATAGACGAAAAGAATGTGGAGTTTGCCAACGCGGCCTTCGGCTCAATTGGCTTAGAGAGCGCCGTAGGCCTCAATACACGCCTGTTAGAGCGCGGCTTTGACTGGACGGATATAGCGAGGTTTATGAGCTATAACCCCGCCCAAATCCTAAAGTTGCAAGAAGTAGGCGAGTTAAAAACGGGCTTTCTGGCCGATATAACGGTCATAGATCCCGATATAGAATATATCTTCGACGCAAAAAAGACTTTCTCAAAAGCGCATAACAGCTTGTTTGACGGCTGGAAGCTAAAAGGCAAAGCCGTAATGACAATAGTAGAAGGAAATATAGTATATAATAACGGCAAGATTTTGGAGAGGAAATAATGATAGATAAACTTATAGAAAAAATTAAAGAAACTTCTAACCCTTCGGTCATAGGACTGGACACCGATATAAGCTATCTTCCCCAAGACATGCTGGACAAAGTCAACACATTGGAAGATGCGGGACAAGCAATAACCGAATTCAACAAAAACATCATAGACGCCATACATACAATAGCCCCTGCCGTAAAAGTCCAGGTAGCGTATTACGAACAACTGGGCGTGGCGGGAATGAAGGCGTTTAACGATACGCTGTCATACGCAAAACAAAAAGGAATGATTACCATCGCCGATGTAAAGCGCAACGACATTGGCTCGACCGCTTCGGCTTATTCCAAGGCGTATTTTGGCGGCGTGGAAATAAAGGGAAAGAGACTGGTAGGCTTTGACGCCGATTTTATCACGGTCAACGGATACTTAGGCTCGGACGGCTTAAAGCCTTTTATAAAAGACTGCGAAAAGCATGATAAAGGCATATTCGTTTTAGTCAAAACTTCCAACCCTTCAAGCGCGGAATTGCAAGACCAAACGCTTGCGGACGGAAAAACTTTTTACGAGCTTATGGGCGAATTAGTGAATAATTTAGGAAAGGACTTAATAGGCAAATACGGCTACTCTAAGGTAGGCGCGGTAGTAGGCGCGACACATCCCAAGCAAGCCAAAGTCCTAAGAGAACTGTTCCCCAATGTATTCTTCTTGGTTCCCGGTTACGGCGCGCAAGGCGGCACGGCGGAAGATCTAAAAGTATGCTTTGACTCAAACGGCTTAGGCGCAATCGTGAATTCCTCAAGAGGAATAATTTGCGCTTACCAAAAGGATAATTATAAAGGACTAAATTACGCGCAAGCGGCGTTTGAAGCTTGCGTAGAAATGCGCGAGGACTTGAACAAGGTAACAAAATGAAAGACTATAATTTGACGCTTACAGAAAACCGACAAGTAGCCGATAAAATATTTAAGGCTGAATTTACTTGCGACCAAAAACTGCCCGGCTTTAGAGGCGGCCAATTTTTGCATCTGCAGGTTCCGGGTAAAGTTTTAAGACGCCCTTTTGGAATTTTGGAGATGACCGAAAACTATCTTAGCATAGTTTATGCTGTAGTGGGCGAAGGCACCCAAATTATGTCCGAAATGAAAAAGGGCGAAATCCTAAAAGCCATGCTGCCTTTAGGCAACGGATTTATGTTGCCCAAAACATATAAGAAAGTCGCTCTTCTAGGCGGCGGATTGGGCGCAGTTCCGCTTCTGCCCGTAATAACAACTTATCCCGACATAGAGTTTTATTCATATATGGGCTTTAGATCCCAAAAAGATGTCATTTTATACGAAGAATATTCCAAGCTATCCCAAAAGACCGTTTTTGCTACCGAAGACGGAAGTTTTGGATATAAGGGCTATTCTTTGGACGCGCTGAAGGAAGATTTAAAATCAAACGATTTTGACGCAATTTTAGTTTGCGGTTCTAAGCCTATGCTTCAAGCGGTTCAGAAAGCGGGCTTTAAAATACCCGTTTATGTGTCTATGGAAGAGCGCATGGGCTGCGGCGTGGGCGCGTGCTTGGTATGCGCTTGCCAGGTCAAAAAAGGGGAGAATGTCGAAAACCTAAGAGTTTGTCTTGACGGCCCTGTATTTATGCTGGACGAGGTGGTTTTATGAATTTGTCTGTAAATATTTGCGGAATAGAGTTTAAAAACCCCTTGATAGCGGCAAGCGGCACTTTCGGCTTTGGCAGAGAATATAAGACCTTTTACGACGTCAATATTTGGGGCGGAATTTGCACCAAGGGCTTGACATATGAAAAAAGACTGGGCAACCCCGTTCCCAGAATAGCCGAAACGCCCATGGGCGTGCTAAACAGCGTAGGGCTTCAAAACCCCGGCTTTGAAGAGTTTGTCAAATATGAACTGCCTTATCTAAAGACACTGAATTCCGTTGTAATAGTCAATATCGCGGGCAGCGTAATAGAAGATTACTGCAGGCTTGCCGAGGCGCTAAACGATTGCGACATAGACATGGTTGAATTAAATATTTCCTGCCCTAATGTCAAAGAAGGCGGAATGGCGTTCGGAACAAGGCCTGAATCCATAAAAAATGTGGTAACCAATGTAAGAAAATATTGCAAAAAACCGTTGATAGTAAAATTAAGTCCCAACGTAGAAGATATAGCCAAAAACGCCAAAGTTGCAGAAGACAGCGGCGCCGACGCGATTTCGCTTATAAATACCGTAAGCGGAATGGCGGTGGATATTTATACCCGCCAGCCTATATTGGCGCGCGGAATAGGCGGACTGTCGGGACCTGCCATTAAACCCATAGCGCTTAAGATGGTTTGGCAGGTTTATAACGCCGTCAAAATCCCCATAATAGGAATGGGCGGCATATCCAGCGCTAAAGACGTGCTGGAGTTTATGCTTTGCGGCGCAAGAGCGGTTCAAATAGGCACATATAACTTCATGAATCCCAACGCGCCCGTGACAATTCTCGACGACTTGACAAAACTAATGGCCGAATGTAAAATACAGGATATAAATACAATTGTAGGCGATTTAAAAGCGAGGTAAAATTTTTAAAAATGATTTCCAAAGAAAAAGTCTTAAGTATTTTTGAAAGCTCGGGCGGAATATTAAAAGGACATTTTTTATTAACCAGCGGCAGACACAGCGAGCAATATATGCAATGCGCCAAATTATTTGTCAATCCCGCCCACGCTGAAAAGCTTTGCTCGGAATTGGCAAAAAAATTCCGTTCGGACGAAATCGATGTGGTAGCTAGCCCCGCAATCGGCGGCATAATAATGGGTTATGAAATGGCGCGCCAACTCAAGTGCAAAAATGTGTTCACCGAGCGCGTCAACGGCAAAATGGAGCTAAGAAGAGGTTTTGCTATTCCTAAGGGCACCAAGGTCTTAGTAACAGAAGACGTAGTCACCACCGGCGGCTCCGTAAAAGAAGTTATCGAGCTTGTAAAAGACCTTGGAGGCGAAATAGTCGGCGTAGCGTCCATAGTGGACAGAAGCGGCGGCAAGGTAGATTTCGGCGTCAAGTTTGAGTCTTTGATAAGCATGGAAATCCCCAGCTACGAGCCCGATCAATGCCCTATATGCGCCCAAGGCATTCCGTTGATTAAGCCGGGCAGCAGAAATAATTATTAAGAGAGGTTTTAATGGCGAATAAAAGATTTTGGAATGGTTTAGCCATGGTCGCGGTAGTAGTATTAGCCGCGCTGATAGTATTAAATTACATATTAGGCAGATTCGCCAACTTTGGATACTTAATTGACATCATTACCAGAATCATTACTTTAATCGCCCTGTTTTTTGTAACAGTTTACGCTTACGAATGGGTTTCATCCAAAAGCGGAAAAAAGAGAAGAAACTGGTTTATAGTTTACATAATAAGCGTTATAGTAATAGTAGTATTTTATCTTTTAGGTTGGTTAAGAGTATTTATTTAGGAGCAATCAATGGAAAAAGTTAACGTAGTAAAAAGGCGCAAAAGAAAAAGCAATTTTTTAGTAGAATATTTTAAGAACTTTGGCTTAAGACAGTTAGTTGGCTTAATAATGGTAGCCAGCGCAATAGCGCTGATTTTCGGACTTATCTTCAAATCCGAATTGACGTTGTTGATAGGCTTTTCTGCGTACGCTGCGGCCGCGCTTTTGAGCATGGTAATGTCTATCGTTACAATGACAAAAAACCATCGCCGTTCGCCCGAATTCAAAAGAGCCATGGTCAACCTAATAATTATGACCGTAATTTTTGGCATCGCATTGTTTGCCTCAATTTATACGGGCATTAACGGCATTTTTAAATAATCTAAAGAAAACAAAATCAAGCCGCGCCAAGAATGGCGCGGCTTTTTTATTAAGATATTATTCGGTTAAAAGCTATATTTTGATAATTATGTCGAAAGACATTATCTTACAAAATTCGCCTTTACGGCGCTAATTTAAGGCTATATAATTAGTTGTGCGAGTTTAATTTGATTAAAAGTTTACACTTTTGATTTTATACTCCTTTTTAAAACCAAAATAGCGTAAAAGAGGGTGCGTATGGCTCGTAAGATAGTTATATGTTCGGGCAAAGGCGGCGTAGGCAAAACAGCCGTTTGCGCTAATTTGGGAATGTCGCTCGCCAAAATGGGTTTAAAGACCGTTTTAATCGACACCGATATAGGTCTAAATAACCTGGATGTAGCCATGGGCATAGAAAATAAAATTGTCTATGATATTATAGACGTTGTAGAAAACAGATGCCGAGTCAAACAAGCCCTTATTCCCGATTCCATGTATGACAATTTATTCACCCTGGCTTCGCACGGCCAAGCCGCAAAGAACATAACAGGTGCCAACATTAAATACATAGTCAACACCTTAGCGGAAAGTTTTGATTATATATTACTGGATTGCCCCGCGGGGATAGAAGTGGGATTTCATAGGGCAGTCGCCGCGTCCGACGAGGCTATAATTGTCACCACTCCGCATATCTCGGCCATACGCGACGCCGACAAGGTCTTATCTATTCTTAACAATTACCAGGTAGATAATATTTCCTTAATCATAAACAGAGTAAGAGGCGATTTAATCCTAAATTACGAAATGCTGGATATAGACAGCATTTTAGAATTATTGGGCGTCGCGCCTTTGGGCGTAGTGCCCGAAAACGACGACATATCGGTCTATACTTCCATGGGCATCCGCCTAAAACCCAATTCTTCTGCTCAAAAAGCGTTTGATATCTTGGCGCATAATCTGCATTACGGCACCAAAAAAATGTATGACTGCACCTCAAAATTTAAAGGGCCGCTTGGAAAAATCAAACGAAATTTAAAAAGGATGGTTTAGATAATGAGCAAACAAAACAGAGAACTCGCGTTAAAAAGGCTAAAAA
This sequence comes from Clostridia bacterium, assembly GCA_036562755.1. Taxonomy (GTDB): domain Bacteria; phylum Bacillota; class Clostridia; order Christensenellales; family DUVY01; genus DUVY01. The sequence continues at coordinate 21,247 of DATCJN010000037.1, forward strand.
GAGTATTGACGGTAGATAAGGTCAGCCCTTCTTCCACAAGATTAGGCGAGGTTCTAAAAAGCGATTTGGTCTTGCTGTTTAATAATTATATGGATGTAAGCAATCTAAAGTTAGATATAAATTTTGACCAAAACGGCGTATGCTATGTGTCCGTAAACGTAATTTCCAACAAATTAAAAAACTTTTCGATTATTTTATAATTTTTTACCCTATCCTTTTGCCAAAAATTAACAAATTATAGCCCTATAATCATATTGACATTTTATCTTGCATAAACTAAACTTATGTTTAGAACATCTGTTTATTTGGGGTTAGCTTATGGATAGGGTAATTTTGCATTCTGATTTGAATAATTTTTACGCTTCCATCGAATGTCTTTATAATCCCCAGTTGAGAAACAAGCCCGTGGCGGTTTGCGGCGATCCCGAGCTTAGACACGGCATAGTCTTGGCAAAAAACTATATCGCCAAGCTTTACGGAGTCAAGACGGGCGATGTAATTTGGGAAGCCAGACAAAAATGTCCCGATATAATAATAGTCAAGGCTAATTTTCCTTTGTATTTAAAATTTTCCCAGAAAGCGCGCGAAATTTACGAACGCTATACCGACCAAATAGAATCTTTCGGCATAGACGAGTGCTGGCTGGACGTCACCGGCAGCCAGAAATTAATGGGAAGCGGTCCAAAAATCGCCCAAGAAATCAGCCAGAGCATAAAAGATGAGCTGGGCGTTACGGTTTCCATAGGCGTTTCTTGGAATAAAATTTACGCCAAATTAGGCTCGGATATGAAAAAGCCCGACGCCATAACGGTTATAACGCGCGACAACTACAAACAAAAGATATTCCCGCTTTCAGCCGATAATTTATTATATGTGGGCAGGGCGACCAAGGCAAAACTTGCCAAGCTTAATATCAATACCATAGGCGACATAGCCAACGCGGACGTCAATATTCTAAAAAACCATTTAGGAAAATGGGGCGAATATCTTTGGGTTTTTGCCAACGGCCTGGACGACTCTCCCGTTATGCCCAACAGTTCGACCGTAAAATCGGTAGGCAACAGCACGACCACCGTAAGAGATTTAAGTTCAATAGAAGATATAAAAATGGTGGTTACCGTGCTTGCCGAAAGCGTGGCGAGAAGACTAAGGGAGCAAAACCTAAAGGGCCAGTGCGTTCACCTGGGCTTGCAAAATGTCGATATGGTCTATTGGTCCAAGCAGATGACCATAAAAGAACCTACTTTTTTATCCGGTGACATCATAAAGGCTGCTATGCGTTTATTTGAAAATTATCCCTTTGACAAGCCCGTTCGCAATGTTAGTATTTCGGTGTCCTCATTGCGCGGCGCGGACTATGCTCAACAGCTTGACTTCTTTGGAACTAAAGAAAGACTTCAAAAGGCCGAAAAACTCGAAAAAGCCATAGACGAAATACGCCGAAGATTCGGTTATTTCTCCATAAGCCGCGCCACAGTCGCCCAGGACAAAACTTTGACCGATTTAAACCCCAAAGAAGAAAACATCATACATCCTTATAGTTATTTTTGATAATCAAAACAATGAAAACCTATATAGAAGTAATAGCAAAGTATAACCAACAAGGCCAAGTCAGGCCGCTTAAGATAATTTGGGAAGAGAGAATCTACGACATCCAAAGAATTACCGATATCCGTCCCGCCGCGTCCTTAAAAGCGGGCGGGATAGGCTTAAGATATACTTGCGTAATAAACGGCAAGACAGTCTATATCTTTTTGGACGATAATAAATGGTTTATAGAAATATAAAAAAAATATGGAATTAATATATATCAAAAATTGCGCATTTATCTACTCTAAAAAAAATTTTAAATTTAACTGTTATTAAGAACGCTTTCGTTTGACTATATCGTATCATTTTGTTATTATAATTTTAGCGTCATCAAAAAACTATTGGAATTGAGGTTAGGATATGCCCAAAGTAGCTGTTTTGATGGGAAGCAAATCGGACTTTTCGGTGGTTCAACCGGCTCTTGAAGTCTTCAAAAATTTCAAAATCGATTACGAAGTTAGAGTAATTTCCGCTCACAGAACACCCGACATTGCAAGAGATTTTTCTCTCAACGCCAAAGCTAACGGTTTTGAAGTAATTATTTGCGTTGCGGGCAAAGCGGCGCACCTTGCCGGTATGGTCGCAGCTTATACGACCTTGCCTGTAATAGCCGTTCCCGTATTATCTTCGGCTTTTGAAGGCCTGGACAGCTTGTTATCCAGCGTTCAGATGCCCGCGGGAGTGCCTGTCGCGACCGTTGCGGTAAACGGCGGCGAGAATGCCGGAATTTTGGCTGCGCAGATCTTGGGCATAAGATATCCTCAAATCTCCGAAATGTTGACTGAGTTTAAGGCAAAACTTAAGGAAAAAGTCATCAACGATGACGTTATTTTAAACTCAGAATTAAACTAACCCTTTTACCAAAGGGTTTTTTTATTATAAAGGAGTTGGATATGGAACTGATCTACGAAGGCAAGGCCAAAAAGGTTTACGCTACCCAAAATCCCGACATTGTCATGGTCGAATACAAAGACGACGCCACCGCGTTTAACGGTCTCAAAAAAGGCTCAATTTTAGGCAAAGGCGCAGTCAACAACAGGGTAAGCAACCATTTATTCAAACTTTTAGAAAAACACGGAATCCCCACGCATTACGAAGAAGAATTGAGCGACATCTCAACCTTAGTAAAAAAGGTCGAAATAGTCCCTTTGGAAGTCATAGTCCGCAATATCGCGGCAGGCTCGCTGTGCAAAAGGCTGGGGCTTGCGGAGGGAACAAAACTTAACTCTACCGTTTTGGAGTATTGTTACAAAAACGACGATCTAGGCGATCCGATGATAAACGAATATCACATAAAGGCGCTGGGGCTCGCCACAGAAGAAGAGCTAAAAGCAATCGCGGAATACTCTTTGAAAGTAAATCAAGTTCTTACCGATTATTTGAAAGATTTAAATATAGAATTAATCGACTTTAAATTAGAGTTCGGACGTTTCAAAGGCCAAATAATTTTAGCAGACGAAATTTCCCCCGACACCTGCAGATTTTGGGATTCAAAATCGGGCGAAAAGCTGGACAAAGACAGATTCAGACAAGACCTTGGGCACGTTGAAGAGGCGTATCAAGAAATCTTGCGTCGCTTAATGGGCGCGTAGGGAGCGTTCTTATGGCTATTACCTATAAAGACGCGGGCGTTGACGTAACCCGAGGATATAAAGCCGTAGAGCTTATAAAAAAACACGTCAAAGCTACCTACGATCAAAACGTATTGGGAGATTTGGGCGGCTTTGGCGGAATGTATTCGATAGCCTCCCAAAAATTATCCGAGCCCGTCCTTGTTAGCGGCACGGACGGCGTAGGCACCAAGCTAAAATACGCTTTTGTATTAGACAAACACGACACCGTGGGAATAGACCTTGTGGCGATGTGCGCCAATGATATTGTATGTCAAGGCGCTAGACCTTTGTTTTTCTTAGACTATCTGGCTTGCGGTCGTCTTGAGCCCGAAACCGCCGCCACCATAGTTAAGGGCATAGCTGACGGCTGCGTTCAAGCAGGCTGCGCGCTGATTGGCGGCGAAACCGCCGAAATGCCCGGTTTTTACAGCCAAGGCGAATACGATTTGGCAGGCTTTTGCGTGGGCATAGTAGATAAAAAAGAAATAATCACGGGCGCGGAAATCAAAGAAGGCGATGTCTTGATAGGACTGGCCTCAAGCGGAATTCACAGCAACGGCTATTCTCTGGTTAGAAAACTGTTCGGCGAAGCAAAAAAAGATTTAGAAATTGTTTATCCCCAACTTGAAGCGCCTTTGGGCGAGGTATTGCTTACACCTACCCGCATTTATGTAAAAACAGTTTTGGCGTTAATGAAGCAGTTTAAAATAAAAGGAATAGCTCATATAACGGGCGGCGGATTTATAGAAAACATACCGCGAATATTCCCCAAAGGCATAGGAGCGAAGATAGATATTAATTCTTTTGAGATACTGCCTATTTTTAAATTAATATGGGAAAAAAGCGCTATGACCAAGGAAGAGATATTTAACACCTTTAATATGGGCATAGGGCTTGTTCTATGCGTTTGCCCCGAGGACGCCGAAAAAGTTTTAAAAGCCGCTATGACTTTAGGCGAAAAGGCGTATATAATCGGCGAAACCAAAAAAGGCGAGGGTGTAGAATTATGAAAAAACGCTTGTGCGTATTTGCTTCAGGCGGCGGAACAAATATGCAGGCCATAACGGACGAAATAGACAAGGGCAATATTAACGGCGAAATAGTCTTTTTGGTAGCCTCCGCCGCCGATATCGGCGTAATCGAGCGCGCAAAATCCAAAGGAATACCGTATAAGGTTTTTTCTAAAAAAGACTACGCTACACCCGAAGACCGAGACCAAGCCATAGCCGAGACTCTAAAAGATTATAATATTGATTACATAATTTTAGCGGGATATCTGGGCGTTGTTACCAAAGTTTTAATTTCCCAATATCCTTACAGAATTATTAATATTCACCCTTCGCTTTTACCCAAATTCGGAGGCAAGGGTATGTATGGCATTAATGTTCACAGAGCGGTCATTCAAGCCCAAGAAAAATATTCAGGCGCGACCGTGCATTTTGTGGACGAAGGCATGGACACGGGCCCTATAATCATGCAAAAAAAGCTAAAAGTCAATCCTGACGATGACGAATACACATTGCAACAAAGAATTTTAACCCAAATAGAGCATAAGCTTTTGCCGTATGTAGTCAAGTTATTATGCGACGACAGAATCAAGGTAGTTAACAATAAGGTAGTTATAGATTTTTAGATAATTATTTTTATTATTAGGAGTTTTGTTATGAAAAAAAGAGCGTTAATTTCGGTCAGCGACAAGACCGACGTGGTAAAATTAGCGTCCGAGCTTGTCGGATTGGGATATGAGATTATCTCCACGGGCGGCACCCAAAAAGAGCTCGAAAAAAACGGCATAAAAGTCATTAACATAAGCGAGATAACAGGTTTTCCCGAATGTTTAGACGGCAGGGTAAAGACCTTGCACCCGTATGTTCACGCAGGCTTGCTGGCAAAAAGAGAACTAAAAGACCATATGGAACAGCTTGAAAATCTAAATATAAGCACCATAGACCTGGTTGCAGTCAACCTTTATCCGTTTAAGCAAACAATTCAAAAATCCGACGTTACCTTAGAAGAAGCTATAGAAAATATAGACATAGGCGGACCTACGATGTTAAGAAGCGCCGCCAAAAACGCAAAAGATGTCCTAGTATTGTGCGATCCTGGCGATTACGAAGAAGCTATCCAAAGGCTAAAGGACGGAACGGACGACTACGAATACCGCATGAAATTAATGTATAAGGTGTTTAGACACACGGCTGTTTACGATACATATATTTCCAATTATTTGGCCGATATCTTAGAAATCCAATACCCCGACCAGATAACTTTGGCGTTTGAAAAAGTGCAAAGCATGCGCTACGGCGAAAACCCTCATCAAACCGCGGCGTTTTACAAGGACGCTTACGACATAAAGGGCGCGTTAACCAACGCGGTTCAACTGCACGGCAAAGAATTATCGTTTAACAACATCAATGACGCGGACGGAACCATAGCGCTGTTAAGAGAACTGGGCGACGACCAGCCCGCGATAGTCGCGGTCAAACACACCAACCCTTGCGGCGCGGCTATAAGGCCTACGTTAGCAGAGGCGTTTAAGGCGGCATACGAATCCGATCCCGTGTCCATATTCGGCGGTATCGTCGCGGCCAATAGAGAAATAGACTACGACACAGCCGTTCAAATGTCCAACATATTCCTAGAAATTGTTATCGCCCCTTCGTTCTCAAAAGAGGCGCTGGAAGTTTTGACCAAAAAGAAAAACTTAAGACTGATGCAATTGCCCGATGTAGCTAAGCCTTGCCCTTCCGTTAAGGATATGAAAAAGGTTTTGGGCGGACTGCTGGTTCAAGACATAGACAACAAGCTTTTAGTCGAGGAAGATTTGGAGGTGGTAACCAAAGTCGCCCCCACCAAAGAGCAAATGGAAGAACTTAAATTTGCCTGGAAGATAGTAAAACATTGCAAGTCCAACGCGATAGCTATTACCAATAATAAGACTACATTGGGCTGCGGAATAGGCCAGGTCAACAGAATCTGGGCAGTCAAGCAGGCCATAGAGCACAGCGGCGGTTACGAAAAGACCAAGGGCGCGGTTCTGGCGAGCGACGCGTTCTTCCCGTTCCCCGACAGCGTGGAAGAAGCGCACAAAGCGGGCATCGCGGCAATAATCCAGCCCGGCGGCTCCGCAAGAGACCAAGAGAGCATAGATGCCTGCGACCGCTACGGAATAGCTATGGTATTTACCAAGATGAGACACTTTAAGCATTAATTCTTAAGGAGAAACGAGTTGGCTGACAAATATAATGTTTTGGTAATAGGCGGCGGAGGACGCGAGCACGCGATTGTATGGGCGCTCAAAAAAAGTCCCAAAATCGATAAATTATACTGTCTGCCCGGCAACGCCGGCATAGCCGAGCTTGCCGAATGCGCAAATATCTCCGCTACCGATGTTGACGGAATATTAGCTTATCTGGACGAACATAAGGACATCAATTACGTGGTAGTAGCCCCCGACGATCCGCTTGCTATGGGGTTGGTAGATATTTTAGACGAAAAAGGCTATAAGACGTTCGGACCCAAAAAGGACGCGGCTATAATCGAAAGCTCCAAGGCTTACGCAAAAAGCCTTATGAAAAAATACAGTATTCCCACGGCAGAGTACGAAGTCTTTGAAGATTACAACGCCGCTTTAGATTATATAAAAACCGCAAAATATCCTTTGGTAGTCAAGGCGGACGGTCTAGCTTTAGGCAAAGGCGTAATAATCTGTCAAGATTTAAACGCCGCCCAAAGCGCGCTTGCCGATATAATGCTGAACAAAAAATTTGGCGCTTCGGGCAATAAGGTAGTCATAGAAGAATTTTTAACGGGATTTGAGGTGAGCGTGCTGGCGTTTACCGACGGCCAGACTTTGATTACAATGCCTCCAAGCCAAGACCACAAAAGAGTATTCGATTTCGACCAGGGACCCAATACGGGCGGAATGGGCGCGTTCGCTCCCAGCCCTAAGTTTACAAAAGAACTTCAAGAAAAAGCGTTTAACGCAATATTTTTGCCTACCATAAAAGCTCTTGCAAGCGAAGGCCGCGTCTTTAGCGGCGTAATATATTTCGGGCTTATGGTAAACGGCGAGGACATAAAGGTTTTGGAATACAACGCGAGATTTGGCGATCCCGAAACCCAAAGCATTTTGCCGCTTTTAAAAACCGATTTGTTTGAAATCTTTTTGGCAATCAACGAAAAAAGACTGGATAAGATAGACATCCAATGGAGCGAAAGCAGCGCGGTTTGCGTGGTAATGGCCTCAGGCGGATATCCCGAAAGCTATATAAAAGGCTATCCCATCGAAATAGGCAAGTTAGACGACAATATCATAATATTCCACGCGGGCACAGCCGTTAAGTATAACCAATTGGTTACCAACGGCGGCAGAGTTTTGGGCGTTACAGCGGTAGCTCAAGACTTAAAAACGGCCAGAGACTCGGCCTATAAAAACATCAATCAAATCAATTTCAAGGACAAACATTTTAGAAAGGATATAGGTATAAAGTAGTATGGAAGAAAAAATCTATCGTGTTTATGTCGAGAAAAAACAAGGCTTTGACAACGCGGCTAGAGAGCTTAAAAAAGAGCTCAACGAGCAACTAAATCTTAACATCCAAGATGTTAGGATTTTTTTACGCTATGATTTGGCGGGTTTAGACGAAGACGAGCTAAATCAAGCCGTCCAAACCGCCTTATCGAGCGCGCCCCTGGACGACGTTTACTACGAAGACTTGCCTGACCTAAACGGCTACAAGGTTTTTGCGACCGAGTTTTTGCCCGGGCAATATGACCAAAGAGCAGACAACGCCGCCCAATGCATTCAATTTTTGACGCAAAAGCAAAGACCTAAAGTTCGCTGCGCCAATATCTACGCGTTTTTAGGCGCTGACGAATCGGATATCCAAAAGATTCAACATTATCTAATTAACCCCGTAGAGTCCAGGCTTTGCGGACTGCAAAAACCCGAAAGGTTGGACAACCAAAGCGACGAGATAAAGCCGATTAAGACTATAGACGGTTTTATCGATATGGATAAAGACGCTTTGACAAATTTTCATTCCCAATACGGCTTCGCTATGACCGTAGAAGACTTGGAAGTAGTAAGACAATTCTTTAAGGCTGAAAACCGCGACCCCAACGAAGCCGAACTAAAAGTCATAGACACCTATTGGTCCGACCACTGCAGACATACCACTTTCTTAACTCAAATTACCGAAATCAAGATAAACAGCGACAACCCCCACTTGCAAAAGGCTTATCAACAATATCAAGAGCTGTTTAACAAATACAATTCGGGCAGAAAGGATAAATATCAATGCTTAATGGACATTGTAACCATAGCCGTAAAAGAGCTAAAAGCCCAAGGCAAGCTTGACAACCTGGAAGAATCCGAAGAAATCAACGCTTGCTCTATTAAAATAAAAGCGGACATAGACGGTCGGGAAGAAGACTGGATAGTAATGTTCAAAAACGAAACTCACAACCACCCGACCGAAATTGAGCCTTTCGGAGGCGCTGCAACATGTCTAGGCGGCGCTATAAGAGATCCGTTAAGCGGCAGAGTTTTCGTTTATCAGGCTATGAGAATTACAGGCGCTGCCGATCCGACCGTTCCGATAGAAAAAACTTTGCAAGGCAAACTGCCTCAAAGAACGCTTACTCGCACGGCCGCGGCAGGCTATTCCTCTTACGGCAACCAAATAGGACTTAATTCGGGCTTGCTAAAAGAAATATTCCACCCCAACTATGTCGCCAAGAGAATGGAAGCGGGCTTCGTGGTAGGCGCCGCGCCTTCCTCCAATATAGTCAGAAAGAGTCCCGAGCCCGGCGATATTGTCGTTTTACTGGGCGGAGAAACGGGACGCGACGGAATAGGCGGCGCGACCGGCTCTTCCAAAGCGCACACCGCCAATATAGTCGATGTTGCGGGCGCTGAAGTCCAAAAAGGCAACGCCCTCTTGGAAAGATATATCCAAAGACTATACAGATACCCCGAAGTAACAAGAATAATCAAAAAGTGCAACGACTTTGGCGCGGGCGGCGTTTCGGTAGCCATAGGCGAGTTGGCGCCCGGCTTGTCGATATACCTTGACAGAGTGCCTCTAAAATACCCCGGACTTAACCCTTTGGAAATCGCTATCTCCGAATCTCAAGAGCGTATGGCGCTGGTTTTGGCAAAAAAAGATTTTGACACTCTTAAGCGCTACGCGGATATGGAAAACTTGGACGTAACCGTCGTGGCCGAAGTCAACGACACTAATAGAATGACTATGTATTACAACGGCCAAAAAGTCATAGACATAGACCGCAATCTTTTAAACACCAACGGCGCAAGGCAATATACTACAGCTGAGATTGACGACTTTGCCAAAAACATATTCTATGACAGAAAAGATATAGACAAATACTTAAACAACGGAGATTACAAATCGGCAGTTTTGAAAAAGCTGTCCGAGCTCAACATCTGCTCCCAAAAGGGCATTATAGATATGTTCGACTCGTCCATAGGCGCAGGCAGCTTAATAATGCCGCTAGGCGGAGCAAGACAGCTTACCCCGGCAGATTATATGGCTTGCAAACTGCCTGTCCGAGAAGACCAAAACACGACCACCGCAACCGTGGCTTCTTGGGGTTATAACCCTTATATGATGTCGGCTAGTCCCTTTATGGGCGCGGTTTATTCTATAGTATTGAGCGTAATGCGCGCGGTAAGCGGCGGCGCAGATCCCGATTCAATAAAACTTACTTGCCAAGAATATTTCTTAAGGCTTGGAAAAGATCCTAAGCGCTGGGGCGTTCCTACCGCGGCTGTTTTGGGAGCGCTTTACGCTCAATTAGGACTACAAATGGGCGCAATAGGCGGCAAAGACTCAATGAGCGGCACTTTCGAGGACATAGACGTTCCGCCCACGCTCATATCCTTCGCGTTGGGCTTAACCAGCAGCGAATACAATATCTCCAATGTCTTAAGAGCGCCGGATAAAGAAATTATTTGGCTCAAGCTAAAGAGAGACGCATTCGGAATGCCCGACTTTGATTATCTCAACAAGCTGATTAGGGTTCTATATGACAATATTAAATCTGGCAATATCGGCTATATCCAAGTCGTCGAAAACGGCGGCGCGGCGATTGCTGCTGTTAAATCCGCTTTATCTAACGGATTGGGCGTCAACTTCTATATTTCCTCGCCCGAAATCTTTGACAACTTCGCAGGCGACTGCTTATTAACAGTCAAAGACATATCGGCTTTGGAAGGCTTTGAATATCAGATACTTGGCGTGACCACGACAGGCGACACCGTAATAAACAATCAGAAGATTGCTTTGGACGAAATTATATCCAGCTTTACTTCCACGCTGGAAAAAGTCTTCCCGACAAAATCCGCTCCCGCGGCAGAAGTAAAGAATATTACTTATCAAGGCAAAGATTATCCCAAACACAGCAAGTTTTCTTGGGCGCGCCCCAAAGTATTTATCCCTATGATTTTGGGCGCTAACGGGGAATATGACCTGGAACGCGCGTTCAAAGACGCAGGCGCGGATGTGGTTTCCTTCGTGTTCAAAAACCGCTCGCCCCAAGAGATAAAAGACTCCATCGCTCAAACGGCCAAATTAATAAAAGACAGCCAAATTTTAGCCTTCCCCGGCGGCTTCTCCAGCGCGGACGATCCAGGCGCGGGCAAGTTTGTGGCGGCTATCTTTAGCAATCCCGAATTAGCTGACGCCGTAAACGACTTGCTGGAGCGCGACGGACTTATCATAGGCTTGGGCAGCGGCTTTAACGCGCTTCTAAAACTCGGCTTATTGCCCGGCGGCCGCATAACAAAGACGACTTCCGCTAGTCCCGCTTTAGCCGTAAACAACATAAACCGCCATGTATCGACTATAGCTAAGGTAAGGATATGTTCGACTAAATCGCCTTGGCTTGCCGGCGTTCAAGTAGGCGAAATATACGGCGTTCCTGTCTCCAGCGCCGAGGGCAGATTTACCGCTTCTCAAGACGACTTGATAGCGTTAGAGCAAAACGGCCAAATCTTTAGCCAATACATAGACGACCAGGGCAACGCCGCCGCCGAAATGCCTCACAACCCCACCGGCTCTATATGGGCGGTGGAAGGCATAATAAGCCCCGACGGCAGGATCTTAGGCAAAATCGGACAAAGCGAACGCTGCAAACAAGGTTTCAAAAACATCGACTTGCCTATGGACTTAAAAATCTTTGAATCAGGCGTCCGTTACTTCAAATAAACCTTAAAGCTTTAGAACTTGTTGAAAAAATCTTGTTAATATGTTATGATATAAAAACCGAAAGTCGAATTTCGGTTTTTATATTATTTAGGAAAATTTTATGTTCCAACATATGCCCGACATTTTAATAGGAATATTATCGGGCGTTTGCCTTATAGTTTTGGCGGGCGCCGGCGCTGTGCTTGGCATAACCATAAGACACCAGCGCCGATTGAAATATTCTATTACCATAATACCGCTAAAGACCAATAAAGTCTGTTATTGGCTATTGGACATTTTTTTGGTTTTGGTTTTTGGCGGGCTTATGTATCTTTTTATAAAACCCGAGGGCAACGGCTTTACCAAAGAGCTATATTTGATATGGAATTTAAATAATGGCGAAGTCAGAATAATTTTAGCCTTGTTAATGGTTATTAATCTTACTTGTTTGGCGGTTACGGCGGTTTTGACTTACGCAAAAAGCGCGGTAGTCAACGACGGAATTTATACGGCTATATATTTTTTGGATTGGAATCACTTATATGACTTTTATTTTGAGAAAAAGGGCAACAAGGTCATAGTATCCAATAACCGAAACGGCGCATTGACGCTTTCGGGCACAAGCTCGCCTTTAAGATTTAACCCGGCCGACAGAGAAAAGCTAAAATTTCTGCTCAATAAGAATAAAAATAAATTTGTTTCAAAAAGTTGATTTTTTATCAAAAACCTTGCTAAATGTTATATAATAGAAGTGTAAAAATAACAAGGTTATAAAAAGCGTTTGGAGATATGATGACCGAACAAGACAACAAAAGAGGAATGAAAACAGTCCTAAGAAAATTAATTAAAGGAAAAAGTATGGCGCAAACAGCTCCTAGCTCTCTTGTTGTCAAAAAAAGTCCCGTCGTAGGGATACTAGACGCGCAAGACGAAATACCTTTTGCATGGAAAGGCGAAATATTTGCCAAAAAAGGCAAAAAAACTACTTACAAATTAGTCAAAAAAATAGTCTCTCAAATAACGCCCAAAACATCTAAGAACGAATAAACTGATAGGGTAGGGCTTTTATTAGCGTTACTTTTATATCCGAAGCATGATTGCTTACAGCTATCAAATAATCGTTTTCTATCCAAAAAGAAACTATATTTTCTGTTTCTAAATTAAGTAGTTTTAAATTATAATCTCTCATTAATAATAGACATAATTTGCCGCCGCGTTGAGCTAACGCCGCGGCGATTTTTTTATCTTCAAAAGATTTATAAGAAATTAGGTCGTAGTTTAGATTATTTATATTAGCAAAAAACATTTCGTTGATTAGGTAATATTCGGCATTATGAGAATTCAAAAAAACAGTCGCGTAATCGTCGCCGGAGATAATATTGCAGCTTATGATATCTTCTTTTAAAATCGTCTTGAGACTTCCAAATTCGCCGTTTTCAAAAAAACAATAAGCTGCGGCGTTTTGTTTTTCTTTGGCAAATACCAACAAAGTCTTATCGCCCAAGCCTTTTGCGTCAAGCAATCTATGACCAAGCAAAGGATTCTCAAAATTATGATAAATGTATTCTTTTCCGCTAATATCTATCATTACGGGATAGGAATATTCAATAGATACGGCGTTAAGCCATACATTAAGTCCATTTTTGGATTTGACGCAATTAATATATTTTAAATCCGCGCCTTTGACAAACCTTTGGAAATTATTTTGGTTTAAATTCAAATCGACTTGTTCTATAAAAAGACGGCGGACATTTTGTTCGACACTTTGACCTATTATATAAAGCCTGTCATTATAAGCCGCTATATCTAGCGCGTCTTCGTCCAAAAGCTCGCTGCCCAATACTCTATAATACGCCTGCCCGCTTTTGAGATTAACCTTATAAATAACCAGGCTTTTTACCGCAAATTTGCCTTCAGCCAAAACATAAAGATAATCATCGATTATTAAAGATTTAACAAAGCGGTTTTGTTGGGCGGCGGCAAATGCCCATATATTTTTAATCTGTCCGTCAAAATCAAGCCTTCCCAAAAAAAGTTTTTGCCCGCCGGGAGCGGAGGTAAAATTAATATCCGAAGAATTAGATTCTCCAATAATATATATTAACCCGTCGTAACAAAAGACATCTTTAACGAAATCGTCCTTTGTTCCGCCTATAGTCGTTTGCCACAGCGCAGAAGGGTAGGGGTAAATTACGGGCTTGCCGTAATTGATATTGATTTTATCCATGGGTTTTTGGCAAGCGCACAAAATAGACAACAAAAACAGCAGAAAAATACTTATTACCTTCCGCATTAATTTAACCGTTTTTAATAGCGTTGGCTAAAATCTCAAGAGTTTTTAATCTTCCGTCGGGATATTTTATGCTTTGCATCTTTTGAACAAATTGCGATTTGTAAGCGTCCAAATAAATTACGCTTTCATACAAGGTTTGCGGCGTTAAATCTTCTTGTAGCAAAACTTTGGCGAGTCCTAATTTTTTAAAATATTCGGCGTTTTGGATTTGGTCTCCGCGCGACTGGTCTTTGGGCAAGGGGATTAGCAGCATAGGTTTTTTTAGAGCCAATAATTCGTTTATAGCCGTAGAGCCCGCTCGGCTTACCACGAGATCGCTTGCGGCATAAACGTCGTGAATGTTATCGCAAAACTCTATTTGAAAATATCCTTGATAGTTATATCTACTATCTATATTGCCTTTCCCTGTGATGTGTATGATATCGTATCTTAAAGTAAGCTTATCCAGAGTCTGTCTTAAGACTTCGTTTATTTTTTTAGCGCCTAACGAGCCGCCCATTACCAGCAAAACTTTGCGCTGGCCTATATTATATTTATCAAAAATCTTTTGCTTATTGCCGTAATATATTTGAGGCCTTAAGGGCATTCCGGTATAAATACCTTTTTTAATCTTGGCGTTCTCAAAGGTCAACAAAACTTTGTCCGCTCTGGAAAGACAAATTTTATTAGCCAGTCCCAAACTCATATCGGACTCGTGGATAAAAACTTTACACCCCCTAGGCGCCGCCCATACCACAGGAATAGAAGCGTATCCCCCCTTTGAAAAAATAACGTCGGGATTAATTTCTTTTAACAGTTTTCGTGCCTGGATAAATCCTTGCGTCAACTTAAATGGTATGGCTAGATTTTTTAGCGTCAGCGCGCGGATAAGTTTTGCGCTGACTATTTCGTGATAAATCACGTCGCGCGCGTTACCTATGAGTTTTTTCTCCATGCCGCCCACTACGCCTATGTAATGAATCTCGTCAAAATATTTTTTTAGCCCGTCTATCAGCGCAAGGTGCGGCATAATATGGCCCGCTGTGCCTCCGCCGCACAGAACTATTTTGGTTTTTCGCATACTACTATTTTATGCCCGATATTTTAAATTTATCGGTAAAATCTTCCAAATTTAAAAAAACTCAGGGTTGAAAAAAGCAATTGAGTATAGTAAAATAACATAGTATCCAAAAATAATTCTAAGGAGAAAAAAATGGTAAAAAAAGCCGTAATTTTATGCGGTGGATTAGGAACAAGATTTTTGCCTATTACAAAAGCGGTTCCTAAAGAAATGCTTCCTATTATAGATAGACCGGTTGTAGATTACATAGTAGATGAAGCCGTAAATTCTGGCATAAAAGATATATTAATAATCATTAGCCCCAACAAAGATTGCATAAAGGAATATTATCAACCTAACCGAGAATTAAGCGACAAGCTAAGATCCGGCGGCAAGAATGATTATGCGGATATTATAGACGCGATTTCCCAAAAGGCTAATATTTCTTTCGATGTTCAATATACCCCCAAGGGCAGCGGCGACGCGTTATTAATTGCCCAAGACTTCGTAGGCGGCGAGCCTTTTGTGCTTATGCTGGGGGACGATGTAATATATAACGATCAATACCCCGTAGCAAAACAGTTGATAGATTGTTATCAAAAATATCAAAAAACCGTCCTAGGCGTCCAAAGAAGACAACCGCCCGAAAT
>DATCJN010000038.1:0-2072 GCA_036562755.1 Clostridia bacterium
AAATAATCAAGCTCCTTTCTCTCCCCGCTTTTTTCTATCATTACGGCCAAGTCGGTGTCTATGCTGAAGCTGTCTTTGGTTTCAAATCTGCTCATATATTTAGAACAGCTTTTTTCCATTTTGTCCAGGTAGTTTTGCGTAAGCGTTTCGCGCGCTTTTGTAAGGTAATCCATAGTAAGCTTTAGCGTTTCGTTATAATATCTCGCCTCTTTTAAATCTTGACTGGTTTGCTCCAGCTTGGATTTTAACTCTTCTATTTTAATTACATATGCTTGGTTTTGGCTGATTTGTGCTTTTAAATCAAATATTTGCGATTTTATAAGTTCTAATCGTTGGTTTATTATATTCAACTCATTTTGCTCGCGGCTATAATCATACTGCAACGAAGCGTATAATTGAATCTTTTGGTCGTCAAGCTGTTTTTCTTCCATATAGTCCAACAAAACTTGGCGCTTGTCTTCCATATCCTTTTGTTTTTCGAAAAAAAGCTTGGCATTATACTTAAAGTCGTTATAGACTTCGTAATAATTATACTCGTTGACGTCGCTGTAATAGGACTTTAAAGAATTGGTAATATAGTTTAAATCGTTTTTAACTTGGCTGTTTATGGTATTAATTCGTTCTTTTAGGGTTTTTAAGGAGGCGTCTTGTTTTTTAAAATTCTTAAGACCCAAAAATCCCGCGATTATTCCTAATAAGCCTGCTCCGATAAGGACAGAACCTAAAATAATGTTAAAAAACAAAGCGCCTATTCCGCCCGCCGCAACCAGCGCGCTTATTATCATTATCAATAGTCCTAAGTTATTGGGTTTTGTCTGGGCGGTGTTTTGGGTGGATAAATTTTGCTCGCATTCTCTCAAGGCTTGCTTGGATTGGTTTACTTCAACGATTTTTTTATGCAAGGAATCGACTTCGTCCTGCTCGATTAGGCGGTTTTTAAACTCCAGCCGCATGCTGTCGTAAAGCGCGCTCGCTCTGTCGAAGTCGTTTTTGTAGCGCGTATAAGTCTCGTATATTTCTTTATATACCCTGTTTTCTTTTATCTGGTCGATTTTTTGGGATAATTCGTCAGCTTGGTTTTTTAAAGATAATTGCTCTTGCTCTAGCTCGTTAAGCCTTTTACGTAAAGCAATGTTTTGCTCCTGTCTGTTTAGGCATTCTTGCAACTGCTCTTGCAAGTCTATCTGTTTGTCTTCAAGATCGGCAATAATACCTTTATTTCCGCGCTTTTCAAACATCGATTTTTTAACTTTTAGACTCTCGATAGCCTGTGAAAAGCCCGCTATGTCGTCCTCGTCTTCTATAAGGTTGGTAAGTTTCGCCCTAATGGAGTCATTGATGCCTGTTTTGTAATTGGCTTGAGGGAAGAATGTGCTGCGCTCGTAGGCGTCTTCGTCAAGTCTAAAAATCTCATAGCCTATCATGGAGGAATAATCGTCGCTGGGTTTGTTGGTTGCCAGGTCATACAGCGCGAATGTATCCTGGCTTTCGGTCTTGCCAAAAAAACGCTCTATCCTGTAAGCCTTGCCGCCCATCTCAAATTCTATATAACCGCCAAACTTGCCGCCCTGCCAGGGAGAATATTTTTTGCGCTGGTTTTGGGATAGATCGTTTTTGCGGGTTGCGGGCAAGCCGTAAAACATAGATTTTATAAAAACTGATAAGGTGGTCTTGCCCCAGCCGTTTTCCTGCTGGATAATGTTAAGGCCTTTTTGAAAGTCGTAAGAAAATTTATGCAGTCTGCCGAAGTTTTCTATATAGCACTTTTTTAGAATCATTGAAATATTTCCTCGCCTCTTAACGCTCTTATGCCGAAGTTGATGACGTCTTCTTTTTGTTTTTGGGGCAAATGAGATTTTAGCACCGAGCGTATAAATTCGCCTTTTAGGGAAATGTCGTATTTATAGTCTTCTATATTTATTTTGAGGGTAGATTTGTCGGAAAGCGTAAAAGAATAAAACATCGGGCTAAAGTCTATGAGCAGGTGGTGTAAATCTTTTTGCGCGCCCAATAAATAAGTTCCGATGAGGTTGACTTTGACATAGTGTTTTGAATCTATATGAGAAACGGCC
>DATCJN010000065.1:0-7367 GCA_036562755.1 Clostridia bacterium
TTTTGTTCGCTGGATTCGTAAAAGACCGCGTAAACGCTGCCGTTATATTTATAGTAACCATAAACAGGTTTTTCCGAAGTGCTCTTGGAAGTATAAATATATTGAGTGCCTTTTCCGTCTATGCGCGTTCTGAAAAAGTCAACCAAATCATATTGGACATTGCCTTTTTTGTCCTTTTTAGTAGTAGGCGTTCCGTAATAAATATAATCGTCAATGATATAGATTCCGCCGTCTATATACCCGCCGTTAGTTACCAATTTTGAAACTACGGGGTTGACTACTATTTGCTGCTTGGTTTGCTCTTCGTCGTTTTGATCGGTATAAGTTCTTTCTTCGGTTATAAAGCCGCTAAATTCTTCGTCAAAATTATTATCGCTGTTATCGTAAGTCGTGTATTGGCCAAAATAATCGTTAACTTGGACGTCTTTTCCGTCTGTTAGCTTAGCGTAATAAATTCCGCCTTTCTCAACTTTTCCCCAAACGTTATTATTTCCCTCGACATCCGCAATAGGCTTAAAGCCGTTTACAAAATAAATAAAATCGCCTTTTTGAACGACCATGCCGCCGTTGCTTGTAACGGCGTATTTTTTATCGGGTGTTTCTTTTACTTCGACTTCGGGATATGTTTTAGCGCAACCCAAAACTGCGCCTAACGAAATTAACAAAGTCAAAAGTATTAATAATATTCTTTTTTTCATCTTGTCCACCAATAAAACACTTTATAATGTATAATAAACGCGGTATCTTAAATTATACATAAGCGCCGTTCAATAGTCAAACAAAATATTCCGTTAACAAAATTCATGGCTTTCCACATATAATTAATATTATGAACAAAAATCCTAAGAAGTTTGATAATATCTTAAAAGAAATGAAAATAAATGACCCTTATTACAACGGATATACTTATTATAACGACATATTATCCAGGCACATAAGGTTGTCTCAACATATCAAAATTACACATTCAAAGAAATCCTCTAAAAACCCAAGAGAATAGTTAATATATTTTTTTATATAGTAGCAGTAGTATTAGTTGGGAGTTAGTTTGTGGAAAACTCCCAAACAAACACAATATGTTTATGTCTAAATATTTTTAAATACCCAATATTGTGTTTTGATATGTGAATTAAATATCCCAACATCTAAACATTTTTATTATATTTATCAACAATTAAAAATAAACTTTTGTGTAAAACCTATCAAATATAATAATTTTTGTTGTTTTTTTATGAAATTTTTTTAATTTTTTGTTAACTTATCCACATTTCCATACACATAGATGTTGATAAATGTGAAGAAAAAAGTGGATTATTACTATCATATAGAATATATATTATTATCTTGAATTAAAATTCTTTGAGTTTTGCCGACTGTATTGATAATTGATATATATCATTGATTATGTTAAAATAATTAAAAACATTAGGAGAGGGATATGTCAGTAAGAAAAGGTTTGGGACGCGGTCTGGACGCGCTTTTTAGCGACAACGATTACGCGACAAGAACGATAGAAAACAAAGTAGAATCCGAAACAGAAATCGAGATCAGTAAAATATTTCCCAATCCAAACCAACCCCGCAGAACTTTTGACGAAGAAAGCTTAAACGAATTGGCCGATTCCATAAAAATTCACGGCGTCATTCAGCCTTTAATTGTTACCAAGCGCGACGATAAATATATGATAATAGCCGGCGAAAGAAGATGGCGCGCGGCCCAAAAAGCGGGTTTGTTAAAAGTTCCCGTAATAGTAAAAGACTATTCCGAACAAAAAATAAGCGAAATATCCCTTATTGAAAACTTACAAAGAGAAGATTTAAACCCCATAGAAGCGGCCAAAGCCATAAAACGCCTAATGATAGAATATAACTACACCCAAGAACAAGTGGCGGAAAGACTGGGAAAAAGCCGTCCCGCAATAGCCAACACATTAAGGCTTTTGACTTTGGATCAACAGATAATAGACATGATTATTGACGGCAGATTAAGCGCAGGACACGCCCGCGCGCTTTTAAGCCTGGAAGATTCCGAACAACAAATTAAACTTGCGCGCGCAGCCGTTGAAAAACAGATGTCGGTCAGAGACTTAGAAAACGCCGTTAAAAAAGTTATATCCCCCAAAGCCGAACCTCAAAAGACCATTCCTGTTGAGCCTACCCTGGAGTTAAAAGAATTAATCAGCGATATGCAAAGAGTGTTTGCGACCAAAGTTTCAATATTAGGAAACGAGCGAAAAGGCAGAATATATATAGACTATTTTTCTAAAGACGATTTAGACAGGATTTGCGAGCTTGTAGATTACCTAAAAAAGAAATAAATTGTTTCACGTGAAACATTTTTTAATCAATTTTTAATCGTTATTTAATTATTCGCTAATTGCTTAATGATATAATGTTATTACTAGAACGGTATATTTTTTGAAGACTTATGTGTATGCGCAGACTCTTGTCTATGGCTTGTGCGATCGTATCCGCCAATTTATAGACGCTTCCCAATCTCGCAGTTTGAAAATCATTATCTTTATTAGACGCAACGCAGGCGGTAATTCCCAAATTACCCGAACGGGGCAAAGGATGGCCCAAAAATGAGCCGGGATACAGCCCGGAGCCCACTTTTATAAGGCCTATGTCTTTTGGCTCTCCTACGCAAGCGTCTACAGCCCAGATTTTTTGTCCCGGGTGGCGAACCTTAATAAATTCCAAGGCGTTCTCTAGGTTTTTGGCCGTAACGGGCAAATCCAATGTGCCATAGACATAGCATGGAGCGTTATAGACATTTACCAGCAGATGTCCGCACAAAGGGCCAAGACAGTCGCCGGTAATTCTATCGCTTCCGATGCACAAAATCACGGGCAAAGCGCGGAAAGCGCGTAATTTTTTTAACAGCAAATCTGCTAAATGATTGCTTGAATTTGACGCAAAACTTAAAGTCTTCATAATGGTATATCTGTATTAGATAATGGGAATTATTCCCAAATATCAAAAAATTATTACATTTTTTAAGGCAAAGGGAGGTTTATTATGGCGCTTATTATCGATGGTGTGGTAATTGGCTTACTCTTGGTGTTTACGCTTTATGGGGCTTATAAAGGCGCTTTAAAGTCGATAACCTCGTTGTTTGGAACCGCAATATCCTTAGGACTTGCTGTTTTCGTGGTATTATTTGTCGGTCAGCAAGCTTATAATATACCTTTGGTTAACGATGTTTTTGCAGGAGATACCAACAGCTTGGCGTCCTTTTTTGCGTCCAAACTGCCTGATTTCAACGGTGTAACAGTAGGGGCTACCACAGAAGAAATCTCGGAGGCTATTGGCGGACTATGGAGCGTTATTGTTCCTATGCTTACAGGAATAATCGATAAGATGTCGGGTGGAGTATATCATGGTCAAACGATTAACTACGCTCTGTCCCAATTTTTCGCTCAAGCCGTATTTTATGTGGCTTTTACATTGGTAATTTTCTTGGTAATAAGAATAATTATCAGAACGCTTGAAAAGATCATCGACAAGATCAAAGGCCAAAAGACTATCAACGATATCGACAAATTTTTTGGATTGTTTATCGGGTTTATCAAGGGCGCGATAGCCGTATCAATATTAATGGTGATATTCGGATTATTGCTTAACTTCTCGTTTATGGCTCCCGTAAAGGCCGCTTTTGAGAAAACCTATATCGCTAAAGAAATCAGCAAGATAGTATTTATGATTGCCAGCCATTTCTTTAACGCGGAAAGACTGCTAGGCGGACTTGTTTGATAATTAATCCTGTAAAATAAAATAACGCCGACTTTAAAATCGGCGTTATTTTTTATTCCAAACATATGTTTTTAATATCTCTTTTTTAGTATTGACGGATCGTCTATTTTAATAAAGGTGTCGTTGTTTCGCGTTAAATATTCTTCAGTAAACGCTTGGTAAGAAAGCGCGCCCGAGCTTTTTGGATCGTATTGCATAATGGGCAGACCGTAGCTGGGCGCCTCGCCTAACCTAACGTTGCGAGGAATTTTGACTTCAAATACTTTGTTTCCGAAGTATTTATATATCTCGTCTGCCACGCTGTTGACCAGATTGGAACGGCCGTCGAACATAGTCAACAAAACGCCGTCGATTTCTATGGTAGGGTTGAGGTGTTTTTTGACTAATTTAATAGTGTTCATTAATTGGCTTAATCCTTCCAAGGCGAAAAACTCGCTCTGAATGGGAATTATTACCGAATCGCAAGCCGTTAAAGCGTTTATGGTCAATAGTCCTAGCGAAGGCGGGCAGTCAATGCAGATATAGTCATAGGTATTTTTTAATTTATTTAAAACGCCTTGAAGCAGTTTTTCTCTTTGCTCCATATAGACCATTTCTACTTCGGCGCCGGCAAGATCGATATTGGAAGGTATAATGTCCAGGTTATCCACGCCCGTCGGAGCTATTACATCGTCGATAGAACAATCGCCCATCAGCGCGTTGTAAATCGATTTTGACAGCTTGCTCTTTTCGATTCCCAACCCGCTTGTAGTATTGCCTTGAGGGTCTAGGTCCACTGCCAAAACTTTTTTTCCCATGGCGGTAAGATAAGCGGACATATTAATACAAGTCGTGGTCTTGCCCACCCCGCCTTTTTGATTAGCAAAGGCAATTATCTTTCCCATAGCCAAAAAAACTCCTTGTTTAAACAATTATAGCATAAATATGAATAAAAATACAAATATAAAACTGTGAGGCGAAAATATAATCCACAAAAATAATTATTAAAGCGGATTTTTTCTTGGCTTATTTTGGGGACGAGGATAGCCGACAGGGGTTTGATTGATTTTTTTAATAATTACCAAAGTTCTTTTTATATCTTTGTCTAAATTAAATTCGACTATATCTTGGACTTGACCTCCTAGAATATTTAGAGCGTTTTGAGCCTGGGGCAGCTCTTCGGATATATCAGACTTATAAAAAACCGCGCATCCGCCAATTTTAACAAAAGGCAAAGCGTATTCGCACAAAACATTAAGAGGCGCGACGGCTCTAGCCAGCGCGTAGTCAAAGTCTTTTATTTTTATATCCTCTACTCTGGAATGCAGAGCGGTTATATCCGACAATTCCAAAGTTTTTATTACGCTGTTTACAAAGTCTATCTTTTTGTTGACAGAATCTATCAATAAAAATCTCAAGTCCGGCCTTAAGAGCTTTAGCGGTATGGACGGAAAACCCGCCCCGCAGCCTATGTCCAAAACGTAAGAATTGGGCGCCAAAAAATCGGCAGCCGCCGCGCTGTCCAAAAAATGCTTTAGATATACGTCATTTTTGTCGGTAATGGCGGTAAGGTTGACTTTTTGGTTATACTCTATGAGTTTTTGATAAAAAATCTCAAACCTAGAGTCTTGAATGATTTTTTGTTTTAAGGCGTCCAAATTCATAACTTTTTGGTCTTTATATACAACAATAAAACATTAATGTCCGCGGGATTGACTCCGCTTATTCGGGACGCTTGACCTAGCGTCAAAGGCCGTATTTGGGATAACT
The DNA here is from genome assembly GCA_036562755.1 of Clostridia bacterium. Taxonomy (GTDB): domain Bacteria; phylum Bacillota; class Clostridia; order Christensenellales; family DUVY01; genus DUVY01. The sequence goes on from DATCJN010000065.1 coordinate 5,505, forward strand.
TTTGTCTTGCCTCTATCCTTAAGCCTTTGAGTTTATTGTAGTCCAAATCTTCGGGCAGTTTAAACTCTTCCAGCTTTTTGGCCTCTTCAATGCTTCTTTGCATACGGGTTATATACCCTTCGTATTTTGCGTCCAGGCGCGCTTGGTTTATGGCGTCGTAAGAAAACTCTTTTAGCTCGTCAAGCTGCGCAAGCTGTTCCATATCAATGTCGTCTCTTTTAAACAGCTCTTTTAGGGTAATGCCTGAATTTAAAGAAGTGTTTAATAATGGATTGATTTTTTTAGGGCTAAAGGACTTGCCCAATAAGGACTTTAGTTTTTCTATTTGCTCAAGTTTCTTTAGATATTTTTGATATCTTTCCTCGGTGGCCAAGCCCACGTCGTAGCCTATCTGGGTTAGCCTTAAGTCCGCGTTGTCTTGGCGAAGGTGCAGTCTAAACTCCGCTCTTGAAGTCATCATTCTATAAGGCTCGTTGGTGCCCTTGGTGGTAAGGTCGTCTATCAACACGCCTATATACGCCTGGTCGCGTCTTAACACTAAGGGCTCTTTGCCCCTAAGTTTTAGCGAGGCGTTAATGCCCGCCATTAAGCCTTGAGCGGCGGCTTCCTCGTAACCGCTCGTGCCGTTGATTTGGCCGGCAAAATACAGCCCATCTACATACTTGCTCTCAAGCGTAGGCTTTAGGGTAAGCGGATCAATGCAGTCGTATTCTATGGCGTAAGCGTCCCGCATTATTTGGGCGTTTTCCAAACCCTCTATGCTACGGACGATTTTTTCCTGAATTTCCAAAGGCATTGAAGTGCTTATTCCTTGCAGATACACTTCTACCGTATCTAATCCTTCGGGCTCCAGGAAGAACTGGTGTCTTTCTTTGTCCGCAAAGCGCATTACTTTGTCTTCTATCGAAGGGCAGTATCTCGCGCCCGTGCCGTGAATTAGTCCGCTGTACATAGGCGCAAGGTGGATGTTTTCTCTTATTATTTGGTGGGTTTTTTCGTTGGTGTAGCCTAGATAACACGGCGCAAGGTCGTAGTTGACTTTTTCGGACATAGCCGAAAAGGTAAACCAAGGCTCTCCGCGCTGGATTTCAAACTTGGAATAATCTATAGTCCTGCCGTTAAGGCGCGGAGGCGTGCCCGTCTTAAATCTTCGGGTAGCGTGGCCCAGCTTGTTGATGCTGTCGGTCAGATACTCGGCGCGCGCAAAACCTGAAGGGCCTTGTTTTTGAATAATATTGCCTATGATTATATGCGATTTTAGATAAACGCCCGTGGCGACGATTACCGCCTTAGCGTAATATGTTTGTCCTAACAGCGTCTTGACGCCGATTATTTTATTATTTTCTACCAATAACTCGACCGCTTCCGCTTGGCGAAGTCTGAGATTGGGCGTATGCTCCAGCGTGGATTTCATATTGGCGTGGTATTTGTTCTTGTCTATTTGCGCCCTCAAAGACTGCACGGCCGCGCCTTTGCTTTGGTTGAGCATTCTAAGCTGGATTAAAGACTTGTCGGCCTCTATACCCATCTGTCCGCCTAAAGCGTCAATTTCTCTAACCAAGTGACCCTTGGAAGTGCCGCCTATGGAAGGATTGCACGCCAAAAGCGCGATAGAGTCCAAGTTAAGCGCGAGCATACAGGTCTTAAGATTGGTTCTAGCGCAAGCCAAAGCCGCTTCAGACGCGGCGTGTCCGCCGCCTATAACCACTACGTCAAAATGGTAGTCTTGTTCGTATCCGTTAAATGACATTAATATAAATCCTTGATAAGACCGATTTCAAAATGTAATTATAACCCTAAAACAAAGACGCTAGCAACAAAAATGTCTAATAATCTTGATTATAATACAAAAGCCTAAAATAA
>DATCJN010000010.1:0-10322 GCA_036562755.1 Clostridia bacterium
AGCTTGCCCGAGCTTGTCTTAAAAGTGCCCATCATTCCTATTAAAACGATATTTTTCATATAAGCTCTATCGGGTTTTTCTCCTTTTGAGATATGATAAATTCAACGTCGCTAAATTTTTCGCTCAATAATTTATACAACCGCTTTAGAATAATTCTTTCCATGCAGTAATGGCTGCAAATGATAATGCCGAAATCTCTTTCAAACGCTTCCAGCGCGACATGGTAAGTAAAATCGCCCGAGATGTAGCAGTCCGCGCCCGAGTCAATTGCCGCGCGCAGATATTCTGTCTTGCCCGCGCCGCCCGAAATAAACGCTATTTTTTTTACGGGCTTATCCTTATTGCCAGCTATCCTTACGCTGTCGTCTTGAAAAAGGGTTTTTATTCTTTGAGCAAGCTCTATTAAAGTAGTCTTTTCTTGCAATTCGCCCATTCTGCCGCCCTGCCAAACAGAGTCAGCGGCGTCAAATCGTTTTATATTTTGCAAATTCAACAATTCGGCGATATAATCGTTTATGCCCTGTTCGCTTGCGTCCAGATTGGTATGAGCGCAAAAGATGTTGATATCGTTTTTTATCGCTCTTAAAATCTTTTCGCCCTGCAAGGTTTGGTCGGTTATGGCATTGACAGGTCTATAAATAAACGGATGATGGCTAATTATTAACTGCGCGCCAAGGTCCATGCTTTCTTGTAATACTTCTAAAGTCGCGTCCAAGCATAAGACGCATTTTTCAATCTTGCTGTTTATGCGTCCTGCCAAAAAGCCTATGTTATCGCCCTCTTCTTTTTGCTCGGGCGGAGCGATTTGGTTCATATAATCAATTATCTGTCTTAAGTTAGCCATTTTTCACCCTGTCATAAGCCGCGGCTACGGCCTCGATGTAGCTGTAAACGCCCTTTCCGCAAAACATCTTTTCGACGGCGGGCGTTATTACCGATATGCGCCTAAAACTTTCTTCCCTTTTAAAAATATCCGACATATGCACTTCGTATTTGGGGATAGAAACACACTTTAGCGCATCGTAAATGGCGTAACTGTAATGCGTATAAGCCCCGGCGTTGATAACTAAGGCGTCCGCGTTAGTTTGGTGAATTTTATCGATTATAGCGCCTTCGTAATTGGACTGAAAGAACTCTAATTCCAAATCAACAGGCGCCGCCGCCTTTATTTGAGAATTGATGTCGTCCAGCGTCTGCGTTCCATAAATGTGCGGCTCGCGCTTGCCCAGCATATTTAGATTAGGGCCGTGAATAACCAGAATTTTTATTTTACCTTCGCGCATATGTTCTCTAACGCCTCTCTTATTTGGTTTTGGTTTAAGTTTACGCCGTTCCAAATCTTTTGGGCTTCTAATGCTTGAAAAAACAGCATGCTAAGCCCGTTTATAGCCGTTTTGCCCAAACTTTGCCCTAGTTTTAAAAACGGAGTCAGGGGCGGATTATAGATAGTGTCGTAAAATACTTGGACATCGTCCAGCCTTACCCCTTCGGGCAAGCATAATTCGCCGTTATAACCCAAAACGGTGCAATTAATAATTATATAAGGATTTATATTATTAAGGGCTGCCCAATGCGTGTTCTTTAGATTAAGCTCGTCAATTAAATCGAGGGCTTTTTGCTTGGTGCGATTATAAATATATATATTGCATATTTTATCAAGCTCATAGGCAAGCGTCCTGGCCGCCCCGCCCGCGCCTAAAATCAAGCAGTCGCCATGTATTTGAATGTTATGGTATTTTAAAGACTCTAAAAATCCCGCGCCGTCTGTGTTGTAGCCGATTAATTCGTCGTCAGCGATTTTTACAGTGTTTACGGCTTGGGTTTTGGAATGGTTTATACTCAAAAACGGCAAGATGTCCAGTTTATATGGCTTGGTAATATTAAAGCCGTCATAGCCTTGTTTTAGTCTATTGACCGCGCCCGGCAAGCTTTGCGGCTCTATGGACATTAAATCGTATTGCAAATCTATTTTGGCTAGCCTGGCAATTTCCTGATGCACGACGGGCGAAAACGAATATTGAATGTTATGCCCGATCAACGCGTATCTTTTCATTGCTCGCCCCGCTCAAATATCTTGTAAAAATCGGGATAGCTTACGTTGGCTATTTCGGCGTTCTTTATTTCGACTCCGTCCAGCGAAACCGCGCCCGCGATAGCCGCGCTCATGGCAAGCCTATGGTCTAAACCTGCGTCTATCTCCGTTCCGCCCATTAATACGCCCGTGCCTGTTATTACCATTCCGTCCTCGGTAGCTTCGATTTTGGCGCCCATCTTTTTTAGCATATTAACGGTGGTGTCTATTCTGTTGGATTCCTTAACCTTGAGCTCTTTGGCGTCCTTTATTACGCTTACGCCGTCGGCAAAACAAGCCAAAACCGCAAGGATCGGTATTTCATCAATTAATCTGGGTATCAAATCTCCGCCTATTACGAAAGGCTTGATAACATCCGCCGATTGAATGAGCATATCGGATACGGGTTCTTCTCCTGCGGTTCTTTTGTTCAGCATGGTAATTTTTGCGCCGCAAATTTTTAATATATCCAAAATTCCAGTCCTCGTGGGATTGACGCCCACGTTTTTTAGGACTATATATGAATCCTTTAAAATGGTCGCAAGCGTCATCAGATACGCCGCGCTGGAAATATCGCCGGGAACATTCACGTCTATGGATTTTAGACTTGATTTAAAAATAGTTATTTTATTTCTTCTGATATTTATATTCGCGCTCATTGCTTCCAGCATTAGTTCCGTATGGTTGCGCGTTTTCATAGGCTCTATAATTGTGGTCGTTCCGTCCGCAAAAAGTCCTGCCAATAATAAACAGCTTTTAACTTGCGCGCTGGCAACGGGCATTTTGTATTCTATGCCCTTTAGGTTGGCGCTTTTTAGCTTTAAGGGCGCGTATCCTCCCGGCTCGGAACTTATTTTTGCGCCCATCATTGTCAAAGGCTCAATGATTCTGTTCATAGGGCGCTTTTTTATGGAGTCGTCGCCGTCTAACTCCGCGCTAACGCCCGCCCCGCACAACAGCCCCGTCAAAAGCCTTATAGTCGTGCCGCTGTTGCCTACGTATAGTTCTTGAGAGTTTTTTAGCTTCTTTGCGCCTATAATATGTATATAATCGGGCTCGACGCTGATTTTTGCGCCTAATTTTCGCATGCAGTCTATGGTTGCCAAACAGTCCTCGCCCAAAAGCGCGTTAAAAACCTTTGCCTCGCCTTCGGCTATGGAGTTAAACATAATCGCCCTGTGTGTTATCGATTTGTCTCCCGGCAAGTCAAAAGCCCCGCTAATGCTTTTTAGCGGATTTATAGTCATATACAAGCCTCCAATAAAGTCCTGAGTTTGTCGGGTTCTAGTAAATATTCTTGGGTTTCGCCCTGGTCTTTTGCAAAGATAAAGTCGATTTTTCCCTCGGCGTTTTTCTTGTCCGCCTTCATGATTTTAATGAGCTTATCCACCTTTTTGATTTTGACCTTAGGAGTGGAAACCATATGCAGCAAATGCATTATGGTTTTGTAATAATCCTCGTTGATAATGCCTAGTTCCCGCGCTATCTTGGACTCTAATTCTATTCCGCACAAGACATATTCGCCGTGAGAAAGCTTAAACTTATTGGCGGTCTCAAGCGCGTGTCCTATGGTATGTCCTAGGTTTAAAATCTTTCGCAAAGATGCTTCTCTTTCGTCCGAAGAAGTGATTTGATCCTTAAACTCGACGCATAGCTTGATAATCTGCAAAATAGCTTGAGAGTCTAATATCAATATCTTAGAGATATTTTCTTTAACATAGTCAAAAACTTTTTGGCTTAATAGCGCCGTTTTTATAATCTCGCCTATGCCGCATCTAAGCTCGCGCAAAGACAGCGTCTTGAAAAAGTTGGCGCTTATTATTATCTTAGAGGGCTGATAAAACGAACCTATGATGTTTTTGTAATCGTCAAGATTAATGCCCGTCTTTCCGCCTATGCTGGAATCCACGCAGGATAAAAGCGTAGTCGGAACATGAACAATTTTGACGCCTCTCATAAAGATAGACGCCACAAAACCGCTCAAATCCCCGCAAACGCCGCCGCCGATTGCTACCATTTTAGTTTGGCGGTTGCAGCCGGTTGCCAACATCTTTTGAGCGATTTTTTGAGCGTATTTCCATTGCTTTGACTCTTCGCCGCTTTTTAGGATATAAAGCCTGTCGCCCAAGCGGTCGAAATTTAATTGCTTGTTGTAAAGGTCGTAAACATTTTCATCTACGACGCCAAATACATTGCCCCCCAACTCGTTAATAATCAAGTCGTCTAATTCCAACCCAATTGTTATCTCGTAACCTAAACCGGATTTCAATTTAATGGGTATGAGCTCTTCTATGGGTTTTGATTGGCTCATTTTTTTACATCTCCTTTTTGTCTAGACTTTTTTTTAGACTTTTCTCTTTGGTTTTATTTTACAAAACAGTCGCCTGTTTTTGTAGCCACCTTTGCTTGACTTCGTCCATATGATCGCCGCCCAATGTTTCCAAGATAACTTGCATAAGGGTAAGCGCCAAGACATTTTCGCACACTACGCCCGCCGCCGCTACGGCGCAAACGTCACTGCGCTCTTTTTGGGAAATGCTTTCTTCATGAGATAACAAATCCACAGTCTTAAGTCCGCGCATGGTAGTGGGTATGGGCTTTAAGGTAACATTTACTATTATATCTTCGCCTGTGCTGATACCGCCGTCTATGCCCCCGCTGTTGTTGGTGTATCTAAAAAATTTGCCGTCCCTGTAGCCTATTTCGTCGTGGGAATTTAATCCCGACAATTCGCCGTAGCGCGCGCCCAATCCTAGCCCCACGCTTTTGACCGACTGGATAGACGCCATATCCGCAAAAATTTTGGCGTCGAGCTTGCGGTCGTATTGGGTATGCGAACCGTATCCCCAGGCCATTCCGCTTGCTATTACTTGAACTTGTCCGCCCAAAGTATCGCCTTCTTCTTTAGCCTGCTTTATTTTTTCTATCATCAAATGGGATTTTTGACTGTCAAGACATCTGACGGGATCCAAATCGGCTTTTTCTAATTCTTTTAAGTCTTTGGGAAAATAGTCGGAAAAAATGCCGCATATCATAGTAGTGTGGCTGTAAATTTTTACGCCCAGCTCTTCCAAAAACCTTCGGGCGATTGCGCCCAAAGCCGTTCTCATAGCGGTCTCTCTGGCGCTCGCCCTCTCTAAAATATTGCGAGCGTCTTTTTGATTATATTTTAACGCTCCCGACAAATCCGCATGAGCGGGCCTAACGGTTGTAACAACCTTTTTAGTTATGTCGCACTCGCCCGCGCTCATAATTTCCTGCCAATTCTTATAATCTCTGTTTTGGATCATCAAAGCTATGGGCGAGCCCAGCGTTAGCTTATTTCTAACGCCTGACAATATTTCGACTTGGTCGGTTTCTATTTTCATTCTTTCTCCCCGACCAAAGCCCTGCTGCCTTCTAAATAATTGACGGTTTATGTAATCTTCGGTAATTTCCAAATTAGCGGGGCAGCCGTCCATAATGCCTATAAGCGCTTTTCCGTGCGACTCGCCCGCAGTTAAATATCGCATATTCACTCCGTCTTTATGTTAAATTTTTTCTTTTTTAATACTTCTTTGGCGATTTCCCGCATGCGCGCGTTTTCAAAACTGATCACAAGCGCGCCGCTGCCTTCGCCCTCGCGCGAATTTTCTATGTATATATTTTTTATATTGATCTTTTTCTTATATAACAGCAAAGTTATCTTTGCTATTATACCTGGCACGTCTTTTACGTCTATCCTGATAGAGAAAAAACTGCCCTTGCCTTTTTCTATCGAATCGCGCTTACAGCGCGCGGACTCAAATTTTTCTCTTAGGATTTCGTATTGGTCGTTTTTAATATTCCCAGAAAGCTCTTTTAGTCCTTCTATCAAATTATCAAGCTGTTTTAGGATATTGTCTTTATTTAAACTGACTATGTCCAGCCACATCTTGCTAGGACTTGAGGCTATTCTGGTAATGTCTCGAAAGCCGCCCGCAGCCAAAGTCCTGCTTATATCGCCGTCTATGCAGGCGTTGACCATGGTATAGGCCACCATATGCGGCAAATGGCTTATTTTTGCCACGGCGTTGTCGTGAGTTTGAGCGTCCACTAATACGGGCAAAGCTCCCATTTCGCGCGCCAATTGGGTTACAAAATCCAAATCCGCCTGCGAAGTGTTGGTGTGCGGCGTTAGAACATAATAGGCGTTTTCAAACATATAATCTTTGGCGGCTTTTATACCGCCCATTTCCGAGCCGGCCATGGGGTGTCCGCCCACGAACCTAATCCCCTTGGGTAGATTATCCAATATCTTGCCCTTAACGCTGGCGGCGTCCGTAATAATTGCGCTTGTTCCCAAAATGTCGTAAACCTGTCCGATTATTTTGCTAACCGTATCGATAGGCGTGCAAATAAAGACTACTTCGCAGCCTTTTAGGATATTTAGATCGCTATGGCCTAGCTGGATATAATCGTTCTCAAAAGCGTATATCAAAGTATCGTTATCGCAATCTACGCCGATAATATTATATTTTCCAGTCTTAGACAGGGAGCTTGCGATAGAGCCGCCTATGCAGCCTAGCCCGACGACGCCTATGGAAACCCTAGGCGTCAATTTTTGGGACGGGGGATTAAAAACCATATCTGAAGTATATCAAAAAAATACTGTTAATGCAATTGAGCTATAATTCAACCTTCAACTTTTTTGACTCAAAGAAATAGTCTAGCTGAATAATGTAACCCAACAACTGCGGCAAGCGCATGAGCTGGCCGTAGAATGTCTTATCAAAATCGTTTTGAGCTTCTAATAAGCTCTTTACATATTCTTTATCTATAAGCTCGTTGATTACTTTGTTAGGATTATTTATTATCTCCCTGACTTGCTCTTTTACATAATTCAGATAAATAGGGCTAAAGGTTTTAGGATAAGGACTTTTTTTGCGCTTGATGATATCGTAAGGCAGCATATCTTTTACGGCCTCTCTTAATATGCCCTTTTCTCTGCCGTTATAAGCTTTGTACTTCCAAGGCATATTATAAGAATATTCAATCAATCTATAATCGCAAAAAGGCATTCTTGCCACTAATCCCGCATGCGAAGTCATTCTGTCCGTTCTCTCAATCAAGGTCTGGCCAAACCATTCCAGGTTGAGCAAAAACAATCTTTTGATGTGTTTGTCTTGTTCGCTCTCTTGAGGCAAAACCTCTGCTTTGTTCGCGGTTTCCAAAAAGCACTGCCTTACATAATCTTGGGCGTCTTTCTTAACCTCAGGCACTAGGGTTAGCTTTGTCCTAATGTCTAGACTTTTTGCCCAAGGGAAAGCGTCCAGGTTATAATTCCGTTCGTGATACCAAGGATAGCCGCCAAACACCTCGTCGGCGCACTCGCCTGACAGGGCTATTTTGATGTTTTTATTAATAGCCTCGCAAAACATTAACAGCGACGAATCTATATCCGCCATGCCGGGCAAATCGCGCGCTTCGGCCGCTCTTGCCAGCGCTTTGCCTAACTCTTCGTTATCCAAAACGACCAAATGATGAACGCTGTTTACAAAATCGCGCATCTGGGCGATATATTTATAATCGCTGTCGGGCTGATATGCGTTTCTTTCAAAATATATTTCGTTGTCTTTATAATCTACAGAGAAAGTATTAAGCCGCTGACCTTTGGACGAGAGCATCGCGGCGGCCACGGATACTATAATGCTGGAATCCAGTCCGCCCGACATAAAACAACCTAAAGGCGCTTTAGAAGCTAGTTGCCTTTTAATAGCGTCCAGCATAAGCCAGCGCGTCTTTTCTATGGTCATAAACAGGTTGTCTTCGTGATAATAGGCTTTTAGTTTCCAATACTCTTTAATTTCAATGCCCTTTTCTTGATAAATCAAATAATGCGCGGGCTTTAGTTCCTGCACATTTTTTATTATCCCGCTGCCGATTTTTCGTCCGGGCCCCAATAAAAATATCTGGCGCAGCCCATCCAAATCAACAACTCTTTCAACCAAAGGATTTTCAAGAAGGGTTTTTATTTCGGACGCAAATATAATGCCTTTGCCCTCGACTATATTATCGTAAACATAATAAAATAAAGGCTTAACGCCAAGACGGTCCCGCGCCAAAAACAGCCGCTTATTGTTATGCTCCCAAATACCAAACGCGAAAACGCCGTTTAACTTGACAAGGCATTCTTCTTTCCATTGAGCATAGGCATATAAAAGCGCTTCTATATCGGTTTCGCTTTCAATCTTGATTCCCTGGCTTTTTAGCTCGGCTAAAAGCTCTTGAAGATTATAGATTTCGCCGTTGTATATAATAGTATATGTTTGGCCTTTTATTGTTTTAGTCAGAGGCTGGCAAACGTCAATATCCGATAGCTTAAGCCGCCTATGAAGCAACGCGACTTGGGGCAAAACCACCTGTCCAAAATCGTCTGGGCCGCGGTTTTTTAAAGATAATGACATATTTGAGAGAATATGCTCTTTTTTTGTCAAATCAATCTTATCGCTAACCCATCCGGCTATTCCGCTCATTTAGTTTCTCCTTTGAAAATGGGTTGGATTTGGACGCCTTTTAGCGCGGATTCAATAGTAGGAATAATCATATCCAAATCCGCAGTCAAGGATCTCGGCTTATTGACATGGTTATCTTGGAAAAATGGCACAAAGTAAATATTCTTTTTAAACAATAATCCGCCCAGATTAGCCGCGTTAGAGCCTAAAGCGTCGTTGGTGGATACCGATATGACTACGGGACGATTGTTCCTAAGATGCGCCTTAATAGCCATTAAAACGGGCGTATCCGTAATGGCGTTGTTTAACTTTGCCAAAGTATTGCCTGTGCAGGGAGCTACCACCAAAATATCCAATAGTTCCTTAGGGCCTATTGGCTCGGCGTCCTCTATTGTGGTTATGGGCTTGTTTTGGGTTATTTCATAAACTTCGTTAAAAAAATCAAGCGCCTTAGTAAACCGAGTATCCAGCTTTGCCACCGAAAAAGAAAAAATAGGTATCACATTGTTTTCTTTCGTCAAAGACTGCATTATAGGCAGATGACTCTTAAGCGTGCAAAACGAACCCGTCATCGCCCAGCCTATTCTCAATCCTTTCATAATCCCTTGCCGACTTTATCCAACACTCTTTTTACGCTTTCGTATAGATATTGACCAGCCGTTAAAGCGGCGGTCTTCGCTGGCACGCCCAAATAGTGCAATACATTCAGCCCAAGCTCTTTTGCCTCTTCTAAATTTACGCCTCCGGGCAAAGATGCCAAGTCTATAACAAAAGCGTCTCTTCTTATGTGTTGGAGTCTTTCTCCTTTTAATATCATTTTGGGTACTGTATTTATAATTACGTCAAAATTAGCCAAATCTTTGTCAAAATCATTTAGCGTATAGGTATGGCTAACATAAACCGACGCGTGCGCATATTCGCTGACATCGTTAGTCGCAACCGATACTTGCGCGCGCATATCATCAAGTAATTTTGCAAGCGCCTTTCCCACTCTGCCATAGCCTAAAATTAGGAAGTTTTGGCACTTGATTGCCTTAGGAGTATTGTTTATAATAGCGGCCAAAGCGCCTTCGGCTGTTAAATACGCGTTTTTCATGACCAGAATCTCATCGTCATTGTAAAAGAACGCGGTTATTTTTTTTTCTTTTAGTATTAATTGGGCTTGTTGGTCAAAACATCCCAAGCCAAACACAATACTGCCGCCACTTAAAACTTCCGCTATTTTATAATCTATGGGAACATAGGGAGGGAATATAAAAACATGTTGGGCTTTTTCTATATATTTTCGCCCCTGCTCGAAATCTTCGACCAAAAACCCGTCTGACGCCAGCAGCTCTTTTACCGTCTTTAGTCTTTGATCCGAAACATCGATGACAAAAATTATGTTAGCGCCATTATTCATATTTTTATATTATGAGAAGTCAAAAAATAGTGTGAAATCAAAAGGCTATTGAAATTCTCTTTTCGTATAATTCTGCGCCTATTTATCAAAGGGAAAATCTATGGCTTTTTTAAGCGCAAAATGTTTAAACCGCGGCGCAAATATTGAAGATTAGATACAAAAGAAGCAGAAATGCAAGTTTTTAGTTTATATAATATAAAAGCCCGTTTATTAACGGGCTTTATTTATTTTTATTAATAACAAAACACCCGCTCTTAATATGAGCGGGTGTATTTGTAAAGGTTTACGGCGACGACCTACTCTCCCAGCTCGTTGCCAAGCTAGTACCCTCGGCTCTGGAAAGCTTAACTTCCGTGTTCGGGATGGGAACGGGTGG
>DATCJN010000014.1:0-12079 GCA_036562755.1 Clostridia bacterium
TGGCGGAGAGAGAGGGATTCGAACCCTCGCACCGATTTCTCGACCTACTCCCTTAGCAGGGGAGCCCCTTAACCGCTTGGGTATCTCTCCAAACACAATGTTTTAAAATTATAGCATAGTCTTTTTTATTAGTCAATAAAAGAGTAAATTCTTAAGCAAACTTATTTTACCAAAAATATATAAATTATTATTGTTTATTAATATGATTATATAAAAAACAGCTTGCCCGTTATAATCCTTGATATTATAATTAAACTCTTTTAACTCCTTTTTGCCCCAAAAAGATTTTTAATTCCTTGACCGTTTTGGTATAATTAAAGTATGAAAAGCTACAGAGAAGTTTTGACATTTAGAGTGCCTTCGCGCCGCGGATTTTTAAACATCACTCCCCAAGTCGCAGAAGCCGTCCGCAAGAGCGGAATAAAAGAAGGCTTCGTCCTGGTCAACTCCATGCACATAACTTCCAGTGTGTTTATCAACGACGACGAAAGCGGGCTACACAGCGACTTTGAGAAGTGGCTGGAAAAACTCGCCCCCGAAAGGCCTTACAGCCAATACGCCCACAACGGCTACGAAGACAACGCTGACGCACATCTAAAAAGAACTATTATGGGCAGAGAGGTAGTAGTGGCCATAACCAACGGACAGCTTGATTTTGGGCCGTGGGAACAAATTTTTTACGGCGAGTTTGACGGCATGCGCAATAAAAAAGTTTTAATAAAAATTATCGGCGAGTAAACCTTAAGCCATTTTTATAATAAAAAAAGAGTTTGTCTTTCTTGACAAACTCTTTTTTTGATGTTTGATATTAATTTCCGTTGTCGTCTATCTTTATCTTTCTTTCTCTAATGCTTAAGACTTTATGTAATTTTCTGTCTATAATGCGCACCATATTGTCTAATTCGTCGTCCCCGAATACCGTGTTTCTGCCCTTTGCGTATTCCTGGTCGATTAACTCCTTCATCTTAAGAACCAATTTGTGATTCTTTTGGATTTTATTATCGCCCTCTAAATCATAGTAGGAGTTAAGCCAATACGCAATTCCGGCAAGTCCCGAATGGTTGCTGATAGAAACGATGGGTTTGCGGTTGAGGATTTTTTCGGTATCAAAGATATTATAAATCTCCTCGTCCTTTAACAAGCCGTCGGCGTGAATGCCCGCGCGGGTAGCGTTAAAGCTGCGTCCGACAAAAGGCGTTCTGGGCGGGATGGCGTAATCAAGTTCGCGCTCAAAATATTCGGCTAATTCAGTGATTACGTGAAGATTCATTCCGTCGGTTGCTCCTCTTAATTGGCAGTATTCTATTACCATTGCCTCCAGAGGACAGTTGCCCGTGCGCTCGCCTATTCCCAAAACGGAGCAGTTTACCGAGCTGCAGCCGTAAAGCCAAGCCGTGCTGGCGTTGGTAACAACATGGTAAAAATCATTGTGTCCGTGCCACTCCAACTGCTCGCTGGGCACGCCCGCGTATTGCTTTAGACCGTATATTATGCCGGGCACCGACCTGGGCAAAGCGGCGCCCGTATAGGATACGCCGTAGCCCAAAGTGTCGCACGCTCTTATCTTAATGGGAAGACCGCTTTGATTAGACAGTTTCATTAATTCTATCGCAAATGGCACTACGAATCCGTAAAAATCCGCTCTGGTAATATCCTCAAAATGACATCTGGGGATAATGCCGTGCTCTAATGCGGCGGATACGATTTCTAAGTATTTATCCATCGCCTGCTTTCTGGTAAGCTTCATTTTTTTGAAGATGTGGTAGTCCGAACAGCTTACCAAAATGCCCGTCTCTTTTATGCCCATGCTCTTGACAAGCTCAAAGTCCTTTTTGTCCGCCCTTATCCAGCTGGTAACCTCGGGAAATTCTAGTCCCAGCTCCATGCATTCTCTGGCGGCCTTTTTGTCTTTGTCCGAATACAAGAAAAATTCCGCCTGTCTGATGATACCCTTTTTGCCGCCTAATTTGGACAGCAGCTTAAATATATGGACAATCTGCTCTACAGTAAAAGGCGCTGTGGATTGCTGGCCGTCCCTAAAGGTAGTGTCCGTAATCCAAATATTTCGGGGCATATCCATAGGCACAGTGCGATGGTTAAAAATAACCTTGGGCACCTCTTTATACGTAAAGATATCCCTAAAAAGATTAGGCTCGGCTACGTCCTGCAAAGAATGATGATAATATTCTTGTTCCAATAAATTGGTCTTTTTGTTGAATATGGTTTTGGGCTTCTTCGTCCTATACGTTTTCATAGCCGCGCCTCTTATTTTACATTCTCTAAGAATTCTTTAAACCTGTTAAGACCTTTTTGTATGTCTTCTTTTGATATAGCGTAAGACAATCTAATAAACTCGGGCGCGCCAAATGATTCGCAAGGCACTACCGCGATTTTAGCGACTTTTAGTAGAAGCTCGGCCGCCTTTTGCGCGCTGTCTATGACTTGACCTTCTATGGTTTTGCCTAAAATTTTGCTTATATTAACCATTACATAAAACGCGCCTTTGGGCTCGATACACGAAACATACGGCAAAGCATTGATTAACTCGACTATTAATTTGCGGCGCTCGTCAAACGTCTTAACCATTTTATCCAAAAAGTCGGTCTTTTGGTTGAGCGCGGCGACAGTCGCGTATTGGGAAATGCTGCTGGCGTTGGAAGTGCAATGGCTTTGCATATTGTCTATGGCTTGAGCTATTTCTTTATCCGCCGCCAAGTATCCTATACGCCAGCCGGTCATCGAATAAGTCTTAGACACGCCGTTTACCACTATGGTTTGTTTATAGAGTTTAGGCGAGTAAGCGGCGATAGAATAATGCTTATATCCGTCATAAACCAATTTTTCATAAATTTCGTCGCTGATTACATAAATACCCGTCTTTTCAATGACCTCGGCAAGCGCCCAAAGCTCTTCCTGGGTATATACTATGCCCGAAGGATTGGACGGCGAATTGAGAATCAAAGCTTTGGTTTTAGGAGTGATAGCTTCTTGCAGCTTTTTAGGCGTTAGTTTAAAACCGTCTTCTTGGGTATCCACGAATACGGGTATTCCGCCGCACATCTTGACCAATTCGGGATAGGTCAACCAATACGGCGAAGGTATTATGACCTCGTCGCCTTCGTCCACAAGCGCCAACATCGCGTTATATAAAGAGTGTTTTGCGCCGTTGCTTACTATTATCTGGGAAGGCTCGTATTTTAAGCCGTTATCTTCCAAAAACTTTTTGCATATAGCCTCTTTTAATTGAGGAATGCCGCTGTTGGGGGTGTATTTTGTAAAGCCTTTGTCCAAAGCCTCTTTCGCGGCGTCAATTATATATTCGGGCGTATTAAAATCGGGCTCGCCCGCGCCAAAACCTACCACGTCGATACCTTCGGCTTTCATTTTCTTTGCCATAGCTGTAATGGCAAGAGTCAAAGAAGAAGATATCTGAGCGGTTCTTTTCGCTAAAGCCATAAAGGCCCCTCCTGTTTATTTACTTTATGCTGTTATAGTAATAAAGTGATTATAATTAAAATATTTTCCAATGTAAACAAAAAGACTATATGCGCTCTATTACATTTAAATGCATATGCAATAAGATCAGCTTATATCGGGCTATGACGATATAAACAATAGATATGTAATAAGGGAAATTATTGGTTTTCTTCAAGCCTGCGCATCTGGTCGGCCAGGCGCAATTGCTCTACCATTTCGTCGATTTCGCCGTTTAAGAAGTTATCAAGGTCGTATATGGTAAGACCTATTCTATGGTCGGTTACTCTGCCTTGGGGGAAATTGTATGTCCTTATTCTTTCGCTGCGGTCGCCCGTGCCGACTTGACCGCGTCGGGTTCTGGCGTATTCTTCGTCGGCCTGGGTTTGATACATATCGTATAATCGGGATTTTAGCACTCTCATTGCTTTTTCGCGGTTTTTTATCTGCGAGCGCTCGTCCTCGCAAGTTACCACAATGCCCGTGGGAATATGGGTTATCCTAATGGCCGAGTCGGTCTTGTTGACGTGCTGACCGCCTGCGCCTCCGCTGCGGTAAGTGTCTATCTTTAAATCTTTTTCGTTAATTTCTACGACTATGTCCTCGGGTTCGGGCAAAACGGCTACCGTAACCGTGGAAGTGTGAATTCTGCCCTGGGTTTCGGTTTCGGGCACGCGCTGAACTCTGTGCACACCGCTTTCAAATTTCATCTTGGAGAAAACGTTTTCGCCCGAAAGAGAGAATACGGCTTCTTTTACGCCGCCCTTTTCGGTCATGTTTAGCGAAATATCTTCTACCTTCCAGCGCTGTTTTGCCGCGTACATCTTATACATGCGCATCAAGTCCGCGCCAAAAAGTCCGGCTTCCTCTCCGCCCGCGCCCGCTCTTATTTCAATAATGACGTTCCGCTCATCGTTTTTGTCGGGCGGCAAAAGCATAATCTTAAGTTCGTCCTCAAGCTTCTTAATGCTCTCGCCGGTTTCTTCAAGTTGCATTTCGGCAAGCTCTTTTAGCTCGTGGTCTTTTGAAGTGTTTATAATCTCTTTTGCTTCGTTGTGAGCGTCCAGAATCTTTTTGTATTCTATATATTTATTAACGATAGGTTCAAGCCTGGCCTGCTCTTTTGCGGCCTCTTTCCATTTTTCCATATCGTTAATGAAATTGACATCAGCTAAAGATTGCGTCAATTGTTCGTATTTGTTTTTTATTTCCTCTAGTTTTTCGATCAGCATAGTTTTTAGACCTTTTTAAATATAATTATGCGCTCTATTCCGTCAAGATCTTTTATAATTTCTATATCTTTATATATATCGCTATATTGGTTTTCAATTATTTCTTTTATTAATTGGGGCTGGCCTAAACCTGCCTCCATCATTAAGTATCCGCCCGAAACCAAATATTTATGGGCGCTGTCCACAATCCTGCGTATTATTTTTAATCCGTCCTCGCCGCCGTCCAACGCCTTTAGAGGCTCTTGCTTTACCTCCGCGGATAAACCGACCAGTTCGCCCGTCTTTATGTAAGGGGGATTGGTTACGATTATATCAAACTGCTCGGATATATTTTCAAACAAATCGCTCTCAACAAGCGTTATATTCTGATAAGGCCTAAAATTTTCGGCCGCGACATTTAAAGCAGCTTTGCTTATGTCGGATGCGGTAATGTTAGCGCTCTTTACTTTGTCCGCCAAGACTACGGCTATGCAACCGCTGCCCGTGCAAAGATCCAATATTTTAGGCTGCCTGCCTTGATTTGCCAATTCTTGAGCTTTTTTTACCGCCAAATCCGCCAATACTTCGGTCTCAAATCTCGGGATTAAGACATTTTTATTGACCTTAATGGTATAGCCGAAAAAGTCCGTATTCCCTAATATATATTGCAAAGGCGTCCTTTGCGCCCTTTGATTTAATATCTTTTTAGCCGCGTAATATTGGCTTCTCTTGATAATATTGATTGTTTTTAGGCTGGTTCTGTTGGTCTTTAAAACATGGCAAAGAATCCAGTCCGCATCGCTTTCGCAGGAGTCAATGCCTGATTCTTGAAGTTTTTGGATAAACTCCTCGCGCGCTTGTTTAAAGTCTATTTCGTCCCAATCCACAGAGGCGATACTGGGATCATTATCCATGCTTTCTACTGCCGAAAAAGCCTTAATAGCCGTCTCTATCATTCCCTCGTCAGGCTCTTTGGTGGTAAGATACTGCAAGGCAAGCCCCGGCGCTTTGATTATTTTTACAAACCAATTGTTAGGCAAAAGCGCCAAGCCCTTTAATATCTCATACGAAATTCCGGCAACCAACGGCAATAAAATCAATCTAATTATGAGCTTGCCGTACCAAGTCGCCAAAAAAGGAAAGCTTAAATATCCTATCAGGGCATTGGATATGGTAAATAGGATAATGGATACAATCATTACCAAGAACAAAAAGGTCGTGCCGCACCTGTCATGAATCCTGGAACATTTTTTTACGTTTTCTATCGTCAGTTCCAGGTCTTTTTCGTAGCAATTTATGGTCTTATGTTCGGCGCCGTGATACATAAATGTGCGCTTTATGTCTTTTATAAAAGAAACAAAGATTAAGTAAGCCAAAAAAATCAACAGCCTTGTTACGCCCTCGACAGCGCTGGTTAAAATATTGCTTTTATAATTCCACCATTTATATACAAGATAGTTAACCCCGTCGCTGATTAGGCTGGGCAAGAACATAAATAAAACTATGGAAAACGCTAGTCCCAAAAAAACCGCGAAAAACGCGGCGCCCTCGCTCAATTCGCTTTGCCCGTCTTCTTCGCTATAAACTTCGGCGCTTTTTAACAAGGTTTTTACGCCCAAAATTAGAGTTTGGAAAAATAAAACCGCGCCTCTTATGATAGGTATTTTATTTATAACGCTTTTTTGGGTTTTTAGCCTTTCGGTCTTAAGCAAGAGGTTGCCTTCGGGGTCGCGAACAGCCAAAGCCATAGATGTTTTGCCGCGCATCATTACGCCTTCCATGACCGCTTGACCGCCGATTAAAGTCTTTTTAACCTTTTTGTTCATAAAAACCCTATAAAAAAAGCGCGCAAAAAATCCTTGCCTTCTGGTTTAGGATTATATTGGCGCTTTTTTGACTAAATAAAAATTTCTAACCGTTGAGGTTAAATCTCTTCTTGAATTTGTCGATACGTCCGCCTGTTTCGGCTATTTTTTGTTTGCCCGTAAAGAAAGGATGGCACTTAGAGCAAACTTCGACTTTGATAGTGTCGCCCTTGACGGTAGAACCGCTAATAAACTTCTCGCCGCAAGCGCATTCTATCGTAACCATATGGTAATCGGGATGAATATTTTTTTTCATTTAAGCGCTCCTAAATATCTATAAAATATCGTCATAATATTATAATGCACAGTTTAATATTAAGTCAAGCAAAAGTTTTTGTTAATAAGAAATAATAAATATCTAGGCGCTTTTCGGGCAATTTATACATTTATCGCATAAATTTGTGAGATTTTGCCCAAAGCCTATAAACTATTGTCATAAAATAATTTCAAATTATAATATTTAATGATATACTAATATGGCTATTAATCTTAATTAAGAGGTAGTTTTGTGAAAGCTTGGATATTAGACAAGCCTCAATCTATGTCCTTACAAGAGATAAACGAAAGCGAAACGCTTGAAAACAGCGCCAAGGTAAAAATTACATTACTCAGTTTATCCTTTTTTGACGCGAAAATTTACAACGGCGAATTAGCCGTTACTTATCCTATTATTCCCGGACGGCATGCGGTAGGTCTGATAAGCGAAATTCAAGCAAACTCGGGCTTGCAAAGAGGCCAAAGGGTGTTTATCGATTCCAACCTTCCTTGCAATAACTGCTACGCTTGCAAGACGGATAGGACTTGGAAATGCGAAAAGATGAAAGTAATGGGCTTGACCACGGAAGGCTTGTTAAGGGATTTTGTTTCTGTACCCGCATCCAATCTTTACCAAATACCGCCTCAAATGACGGATACCGAAGCGCAGTTTATCGAGCATACCTCGATAGCCGTAAAAACATTTAACGAACTGAAACCCGCCGAAGGCGAACACATAGTAATAATTGGCGCAAGCGTTATGGGAATAATCATGGCGCAACTTGCGCTTTATTATCAGGCCGTGCCCATTCTTTTGGATCACCGCCAAGAAAGACTCGATATAGCAACCAATTTAGGCATTTATTACACCGTCAACACAAGCTCGCTTGACGCAAGCGAGAGAATTAAGCAGATTACGGGCGGAAGAAATTGCGAATGTTCCATATATTTAGCAAGCTCTTACGAGAATATTCAAACCGCCTTTGATTATGCCGCAGCCGGCGGCCGAGTGGCAATTGTGGGCAGCAATAAATACGGAAAAGAATTTATGAACGGCAACATAAGCGGCGTTTTATCCAAGCAATTGTCCGTAACAGGCATTACCAACGGCCTAAAGCAAATTCCCGCCGCCATAAACGTTTTGGCAAAGAAAGCCGTGGATGTCACCGCTTTTGCTACCAAAGAAATAAAATTTGAAGAAGCCGAGCTTGGATTTAAGGAACTATTAAATAACCCTTCTAAATATCATAAGATATTAATAAAAGTATAAATTCTTTAGATTAAGTAATTCTTTAATTCTATAATATCGCCCGCGCCTGCTATCAATAACAAATCGCCGGGTTTTAAAATCTGTTTTAGGTAATCCGCGCAAGCCTCAAAGTTTTCAAAATACAAAGTTTCTTTGCCCTCTTTGGTTAGCTCTTGGCTTAAACTAAGGCTTGAAATTTCGGGATCAAGCGGTTCTCTTGCGGCGTATATAGGCAATAAAATAAGACTGTCGGATTTTTTTAGCGATTTTTTAAACTCATTGCGCAAACTTTTGGTTCTGGAATAAGTGTGCGGCTGAAATACCGTTATCACGTTGCCGCTTTGAGCTTTTGCGGCGCCGATGGCCGCGTCTAATTCTTTAGGGTGGTGGGCGTAATCGGCTATAATGCGCGCGCCGTTGTATTCGCCTAAATATTGATATCTTCGATCCACGCCCTTGAATTCGGATAACGCCGTAGAGATTCTTTTTACGCTTATGTTAAAGATATTAGCCGACGCGGCGGCGGCCAGCGCGTTATATACATTATATTTGCCGGGGACTTTTAGGCTAATTCGGCAGAGTTTTCTATTATATTTATAAAAATCAAAAGAATAATTTCCCGCTTCGTCGGCTTTTAAATTATGAGCGCTGTAATCAAAGCCTTCGCCTATTCCGTATGTGACATACCTTCTCATAGTCAAAGCGGCGCTGGCGACCGCTCTTGAATCCTCGCCGTTGACTATTACCACGCCGTTTCTTTTCGTATTGGCGGCAAATTCGCTGAATGCGTCTTGAATATCCTCTATGTCCTTAAAATAGTCCATATGGTCTTCGTCTATATTTAAAATCACGCTGATATAGGGCTTTAAATACAAAAAGTTTCGCTTATACTCGCAAGCCTCGGTTACAAAATAAACGCTCTTGCCTATACGGAAATTTCCGCCTATTAACTTAAACTCGCCGCCCAGATGCACGGTCGGATCGTATTTATATAAAATTTGGGCTATCATTGCGGTAGTGGTGGTCTTGCCGTGCATGCCGCTTACCGCTATACCAAAGGGATATTCGGCCATAATACTGCCTAGCAGCTGCGCCCTTTTTACGCAAGGCACGTTTTGTGAACGCGCGGCGGCAAGTTCGGGATTGTCGGGAGAAATAGCCGAGTTAAACACCACCAATTCTATATCGGAAAAATCTTTTTTGGTGTGGCCTATATTGACCGGTATGCCCAAATCTATCAGTTTTTGAACCGTTTCGCTCAAATGGATATCGGAGCCGCTTACCTTATGTCCGCGATCGCGGCAAATCGTGGCAAGCGCCGACATGCTGATTCCGCCTATGCCTAAAAAATAAATATTCATATTTAAGATGTGTATGATTTTATATAGTTATATATGATTTTCGCGTTTTTTTAGTTCTTTTGCTTTTGTTTGAAATAAATTTTTTAAAAAAAGTATTGAATTATTGTAAAAAAAGTAGTATTATATGGATATGGAATAATATATTCCGCTTTACTATATTTTGCAAGGATGGTGACTAAGGGGTGAACATTACCGAAGTTAGAATCAGACTAAAGACCAAAGAGGAAAGTAAAATAAGGGCTATTGCTTCAATAACGCTTGATGAATGTTTTGTAGTGCATGATATAAAGGTCATAGAAGGTAATGAAGGCTATTTCATCGCTATGCCTAGTAGAAAAACTCCTGAAGGTGAATTTAAGGATATTGTTCATCCTTTGAATACCGAAACCAGAGAGTTCATTAAAAAGAGAATACTCGAAGAATACGAAAAAGCACGCGCAGAACATCAACAAGAGCAGCAATAAGCTAAAAAATTCGAAAGAAAACTAAAAACATATTCAAAAGGCAGGTTTTTTAACCTGCCTTTTATCTTACATGATCTAACGCGTATTCGCGCATACTGTGAGGAAAAGGTTTTGTAATCATGCCTACCCTAGTCAGCATCAGCGGGTATTCGTTTGAGCTTAAAAATTTGGTCATAAACTCGCCTTTAACCAAATGCGCTTCGGGATAGTCGGCTATTACCGAGCTCATAGGATGAAAACCTATCTTTAAGGTATGCCCTGTTAGAATTAATCTTGAGTAAAGCCTTCCGCAATTGACTTGAACCTCTCTATCGTTTATCTTATCGGTCGGGCACACTATGCACATAAACGTGGGCGTGCTTGAATAGAGCTTTTGATACATATCTTGGGTCATTTTTGCGCGCATTTTATCTGTAGGCAAAAACGGCGCTACCGTCATTACGCCTTGCAAAAAGTATTTCACAAACCAATTTTTCACTCCTTGGGTTTCCACAGAAAAACCGTAAGATTTGGCATTTTTTTGGCGTTCGTTTTTCCTTGTGATTTCCTTGTATTCTTTGCTAAGGCGCGGCGTGTTGTCTATAATGGATAATCCTTTTAGGGCTAATTCTTTTATAGTAGCGCGTTCTTCGGGCTGTGAATAAAATTTTATTTCTAGGTCTTCAAAGTCGTTTAATTCCCTAAAAAGATTAATTTCCGATTGGCTAAGCGGCGTAGTCACGTATTCGTATCTGTTGGTATCTTGAATAAACAAATTGTCGTAAAGCTCGACGCCTTTTAAGTCTGGTTCATGGTTGATGGTAATTTCGGCTATCGGCTTTTCGCTTAAAGAAGATGCGAAGTTTTCTTCGTCGAGCGGCCCTTTAGGAAATAATTTTAGATCTAAGCCGTGGCCTTGTTTTTTGGCGGCGATATTTAAATATTCCAAAAGAGTGCCTATAGAAATCATCATTTCCCTATGGGTCGGGTCGTTTTCCAAAAAACGCTCGGGGTCGGCATAAATCCCAATTTTGTTTGGGTCGTCGTCGGGGAGTTCAAAATGCCAGTGCTGCATATTATGCGCCGAAGGCGCCAAAATTCCGATAGCCAGGATCCTTAGACGCGGGTCTTGGTAAATATTGTAATATTTCTTATCCCACGGCGAAAGATAGTTGGGCGTAACAAAAAGCCCGCCTATCATAAGCAAAAGAATCAAAAGAATGAGCAAGATAGACAAAACGATTACAGACCATTTTATTATGTTTTTTAATGTTTTATTCATAGCGTTTATCCTAAACCAAATTTATTCGTTTGGAGCAAAATAGCCTTGTCCGCGGAAAATTATGTAATCGTCTTTAATTTCAATTTCGGTTATATACGAGGACGGCAAATTAAGTCTGTCGCAAAACTCGTAGGCGTTAATTAATTTGCCTCCTATTGAAATAATCGCGCAACAGCCCTGCTCGTCCTTAGTATCAATAATTATTGGGGTAATGGCGGAAATTTGGATTCTCATTTTTTCCAAAACCAATAATACTTGCTCTTTGGAAACTTCGACTTGCCATGTCTTATCTATGTTGTATAACTTAGGATGCTGGGCTTCCAAAGGTTCCAACACGATAGGCTGCGTTGGTTCTTGGTAATCTTCTATGGTATTAGGCGTCTCGTCTTCAGATAGCTGGTCGCTCTCTGGAGGCGTCTCTTCGTGTAAAATATCAGACTCTTCCGAAATTATGGATTTTTCGGGCTGATTTTTTATTGTCTGGCCGCATCCCAAAAAACTAACGGCGCTAAATAAAATCAATATAATAACCAAAGAAATCTTGGCGTTTTTCATAATAATAGTATTTTAAAAAATCAAAAAAATATATCTTTTTTCCTATAAAAACCAAAGCAGCGCCGACGCATAGACAATAAAAAATCATTGTGCTAGAATTAAGATATCAAAGTTTTTAAGACTAATATTATGAGATTGGACAAATTCTTAAAATTAAGCAGGGTAATAAAAAGGCGCACGGTAGCCCAGGAGGTTTGCAAAAGCGGGAGGGTTATAGTCAACGGCAGACAGGCAAAGTCCGCTCATGTTTTAAAACCTAACGATCTGGTTTCCATAGGCTACGGCGATCAAAAGTTTGTCTTTAGGGTGCTTTCCATTGATGAAAAATTATTGAAAACCAAGCCCGCCGAGGCTTACGAGGTCGTAAATGAATAATTGCGCCGC
>DATCJN010000020.1:0-36171 GCA_036562755.1 Clostridia bacterium
ATACGCTTTGCGCTTTTTGCAGCGCCAAAGTTTCGCACAGTTTGACGGGATAATTAGGTTCTGTTTGGTCAATATCGGGATGTTCGTCTATTCCCGCGGGGATAACTTCAAAGTCGTTTGTAATTGTCTTTAGTAGTTCAAACCTTCTGGGCGAAGCGCTGGCTAAGATGAGTTTCATAGAATAAATTATAGCATAATTTGGCAGCTTTTAAAATTAATATTAGAGGCAATAAAAAACGCCCAAATTTATGGGCGTATTTTAATAAAATAAACTTCTTATTAATCTCCTTATCCAATAAAAAGGCGGATAACCAAAAATATTGAATCCAAAAATTGAAGACATTATAATCGACAAAATTAACGCGCACAAACTCAATATTAAAACATTAGTCTTTTTTGATTTATATGAATATATTACCATTATCAAGCTAAGTATTGTTGCTAAATAAGAGGAAAACAAAGCCAAAATAATCAATAAAACTGCCAATACGACGCTGACATTGGATTTTTGTGCGCCGTTTACCGAAGGGTTATTAGAATAAGACGAAAAACCGGGCGGATTATAATTATACCCGTCAAAACTTTGCGCTTGGACGCGGGCGCCGCAGTTGATACAATACTTATCGCCGATATCAAGTTGAAAACCGCAATACCGACAATACATTTCTCCCTCCCTTTTATTTATATATATTATATCATTTTCCAAGCTCTTTTTGTTAAAAAATTATAAAAAACCAATCAAAATGTGTATTGACTTATTTGCTTTACAATGATATGTTGTATATGTAAATTAGATGTAAATATAAGTTGGTAACATGAAAAGATTATTATCAATTTTTGTTTCTTTAATTTTGATTTTCGGTCTATTGGGCTGCTATCAGCCCGTCTCCGAAGACTATCTTGACAGCTCTTTGAGCATAGAAGAAAGGATTGAAAACCTGCTCGGACAAATGACGCTCGATGAAAAAGTCGGTCAGATGGTTCAAGGAGACCAATCCAAAGTAACGGCCGCTCAAATGAAGCGACTAGGTTTAGGCTCAATTTTAAGCGGAGGCGGCTCAATACCCAACAACGACAATTCCATATCAAGCTGGGTAGGCGCGGTGGAAAAATACCAACAGGCCGCTATGTCCAGAAGACTGAAAATACCGTTCATTTATGGAATTGACGCGGTTCACGGCCACAACACAGTAACCGGCGCCGTAATATTCCCCCACAACATCGGAATAGGAGCGGCAAACGACCCCGAATTAACCGAACAAATGGGAGCTTATGTGGCTCAGGAATTAAAATTGACCAAAACGATCTTCAACTTCGCGCCGTGCGTGGCGGTCGGTCAAGACTTAAGATGGGGACGCACTTATGAGAGCTATTCTTCCGATCCCGATATAGTGACTAATCTTGCTCTTAGCTTTATGAAAGGACAGCAAAAAGAGGGTATTTTGAATTCCTTAAAACATTACGTGGGCGACGGCGGAACAGAATACGGCACGGGGCGAGACGGCATGATTGACAGAGGCGATGTAGTCTTAGAAGAGCAAGAGTTAAGAGAAGTTCACCTAAAGCCCTATATAGAATTAATTGAAAACGGCGCAAGGTGCGTTATGGCTTCGTTTAACTCATATAAAGGCCTTAAGATGCACCAGCATAAATATCTGATTACCGACATATTAAAGGGCGAATTAGGGTTTGACGGATTTGTGATCAGCGACTGGGAAGGAATTTTGGAGATAAATAAAAACACCTATGACGAAAAAATCATAGAAGGCATCAACGCCGGCCTTGATATGCTGATGGAGCCGTATTCTTACGAAGAGGCAATCAAAGCGATAAAGCGCGGCGTAAAATCCGGCGCTATATCCAAAGAAAGAATCAATGACGCGGTCTCCAGAATCTTAAGGGTAAAATTTGAGCTGGGCTTGTTTGAAGACCCTTATCTTCAAAATATAGAGGTTGATATTTCAGAATTAGGCTCCGCCCAGGGCAGAGAGCTGGCAAAGCAGTTGGTTCAAAAGTCCCAAGTTTTACTAAAGAACAATAACAATGTTCTGCCTTTTAAGAGCGGTCAAAAAATATTCGTAACTGGGCCCGCTGCGGACGACCTGGGAGTACAATGCGGCGGCTGGACGATTAATTGGTCAGGTTTTACGGGTTATCCGTTGACCAAGGGAACAACCATTTTGCAAGGACTTAAAAATATCGCTGGTAAGCATAATTTAACCATTATAACGGATGAAAACAACGCTGACGAGGCCGACGTAGTATTATTGGTAATTGGCGAACAACCTTATGCCGAATTTACAGGCGATACTCCCGACCCTTCTATTGTAGGCGATAAAGCCTTAAGCGGCAATCTGGACGCGATTGACTTTGCTAAAAGCCTTAATAAACCCATAGTTACTCTTATCGTTGCCGGCAGAAATGTTTTAATTGTGGACTATATTGACGATTGGGATGCGGTGGTAATGAGTTACCTGCCCGGCTCGGAGGGCGAAGGCGTAGCGAGCGTTTTAGCAGGCGAAGTTGGGTTTAGCGGCAAACTGCCAATGCCTTATTATAAAACAGTAAATGATATAAAATCGGATAATCCACAATTGCTTTTTAATATTGGAGACGGACTTACCACTCAAACAACTTCCTCAAATTAAAAAATACCGTCTGAGCAGACGGTATTTTTTATTGGCTGAAAATTAATTATTTTTCAAATTCCGCCATAACTTCTTGGGCGAGAGAGTTATCAACTATATCGGTAAAGTTGACGCGTTTTTGTAAAGAATTTGCGTTTTCCATAATGTCTTGCAGTCTGTTAAACGCGCTCTCGCTCATGACAAGAGAATCCGCCCACGCGTCTATATCGCGATAGTTTTGGATAACGCTCTTAAGAGTCTCGAAAGAAATAGAAGTAAACGAGGGTTCTAACGCCTTGGCCGCTTCATCAAGCGAAGCTGTTTTTATGAAATCATATCCTCTCTTTATCGCCCTTAAGAATTTCTTGACTGTTTCTTTGTTTTTGCTTAAATAGCTTTTCTTTACAGAGAACGCGGTATAAGGCACTTCGCCGCTTTCTGTTCCTACGCTCGCCACAATATAGCCTTTGCCTTGCGCTTGGATTTCGCTTGCAAGCGGCTCAAACAGCGTAGTGTAATCTACCGTTAGGTCGGCTTCAAATACAGGACGCATCATATCGAACGCTACCGATGTGTCGAGGTTTATATTTACGCCGTTATATAAACCGTGTTGGTTGCAGACATATTCCAACGTCATTGCCGGAACTCCGCCGGGGCGTCCCGCCAATACCCTCTTATTTTCGAGTTTAGACCAAGTAAAGTCAGGGTCGGGTTGGCGGCCGACTAAAAACGAGCCGTCTCTTTTGGTAAGCTGTCCGATGATTACGGGATAGTCCGAGGTGCCTTGTATGTGAACATAAATCGTAGCCTCGGGACCCATTAAGCCTATATCGGCAGAATTAGATGTAAGCGCGACCATAACTTTGTCAGCGCCGCCCGAGTTGGTAAGCTCGACTTCTATACCCTCTTCTTTTAAGTACCCTAGGTTAATCGCCGCATACATAGGCGCATAGAAAATGCTATGTGTAACCTCTGCCAGTCTTATTACCGTGCCTTTCTTGCTTGGGCACGCCATTAAAGCCAAGGGCAAGGTCAGCACCATGAGCGCGCAAATTAAAAACGCAAAAAATTTTTTCATTAATAACCTCCTCATAGGTATGAAACTATTTACATACTATTCTAAAAAAAATTTTTATGTTAAAGCGGGGGTTTGGGGTTTGAGAAATCTTATTGATGTAGAAAAAATTTGCTTGAATGTAAAGGAATAGTAGTTGGATATCTAAAATGCGCGAGATGAACAGACTAAAATTTAATGCCTGTTAATATTTAGATTTTGAAAGATATTTAAATTTAAATTGATTTATAATTCTGCCTGTTTTTGAGATAAAATAGTTTTTTCAATTTTTAGGCGTTTTTTGGCTCTTAAGTAATAAACCAATACCGAGAAGATATACAAAAGCCCTATAGCGCCGCTAATAGGATAAAAGGAATCCACGATATTTTTAAAACCAAGTCTTGAGATAAGCAAGCCTATTGATAAAATAAAAAATAATGACAGAGCTTTGCTTTTTATAAAGCTTTGAGTCCAAGAATTAAGGGTATAAACAGAAGTTAAGATAGTAGTAAAAATACCTGACCATATTATTATCCCCGCCACAAAAGACAGGTTCATTCTTGAGGCTATCTCCATAACGGGCATTGCTGAATTAAAGGCGTTGATTCCCGCGCACATTATCGCCGCGGTCAAGACAGCAATAAAAAAGCCTATTACAAAACTTCCCCAAGCTGCGCCTTTTATTTGGTTTTTTAACGGGAGTTTGATTGCCGTAATTACGCCCGAGGATAGCATTATATTCATAGAGACATATATTGCTATATAAAAAATCATTAATCCGAAATTATTTGAATAAGTCATTTCGTATGGAACGGGGTGAGACAAGCTAAAAATGCTGATTATAAGCGCCATATATAATATAATCGGTATTAATATCGCGTTGACATCCAGCATCGCGTCAAAGCCTTTATAGACCACTACAAAAGTTAAAATTGCTGTAATTACGCTCAAAACGGGCACATCTTGAGATATTTCAAGCAACGAATCCGTGCCTGCAAACATAGTCGCCAATACCATTAAATAGTTAAACAATAGCACAAAGTCTATAATAGGCGCGAACTTGCCAAAGATCGCGCGGTTAAACTCTTCGATCGTGCTTGGTTTTATGATATTTCCTGTAGCCATAAACAGCGCAATGCATAGAAACATTAAAATAGCGCTAAATATGGCTATGGGTATTGCCGCGTAGCCAAATTTGCCAAAGAAGGTTACCAATTCCCTGCCCGAAGCAAACCCCGCCCCGATAATCGTGGCGACAATGAGCATACCTATTCTAAAGGCCTGGTATGATTTTTTCATTAGTATCAATATATTAATGGAATTTTGATTTAATACTAAAAAAGACCTAGCGTGTTTGCTAGGTCTTGGTATTCTTTTAAATTATTATTAATGGTCTAATAAATAAATTATCTTTTGAACGGTTGCGGGCAGATAGGGCGAAAGCATATTGAGCGCGTCTATAAACTTGCGGAACAACTCTTCGTCCTTTTCGCCTTTTAAAACAACCTCTTTAAACAGCCCAAACAATCTCAAGGCTTCGGGTTTGCGCTTGATGACTATTCCGTCTTTGGCGTTGTTAATGCTTATCTCAAGGCTGTCAAGCAACTTCTTGATTTCTTCCGTATGGTCTTTTTTGCCGTCCGTCAATTCGTATTGGGCTTCTCTGCAAACAATATCGTATTCTTCGCCCTCGACTTCGACTTTAACTATTTTGTGGTCGGGATTTACGGATTTTATATCGTAAAATTGGTTGGTAGATAAATCAATAAGTCGCTCGCCCGGGGCTATTCCGTCATTCATTCTATATAATAAAGTCTTGGTTTCGGTATTAACTCTTGCGTATAGTTGTCTTTTTGTATGTTGGTTTACAAATAATGCCGCTTTGGATTCAAAAGCCGATGCCTTGAGTTTTTCAAGTTTTGTCTGGTCAGCAAAGCTACGGATAGAATCGACTATGGTTTTGGTCAGCTTGTCTTCTTTGGGTTGTTCAGGTTTGCCGACTTTTTTTTCTACAGTCTCCCTAAAATTGTCAAATTTTTGAGTGTCAATGTCAACCTTTCTTTCGCTCATGATAAACTCCTAAAAATGTTCTATGCTTATTATATCAAATAAAACACATATAGACAACATCAAATAAAAATAAACGCCGCTTTAATTTTAAGCGGCGCGTAATATCATAGAATTATATATTTCTTAAGTATTAAACTTAACGCTGTAGTTAGGCGCTTCTTTTGTTATGGATATATCGTGAGGATGGTTTTCTATCAAAGTAGCATTAGTAATCTTAATAAACTGCGCCTTGGTTCTTAGTTCGTCTATCGTCTTGGTTCCGCAATAGCCCATGCCCGAACGCAATCCGCCGACCAATTGGAACACGATTTCGGACAAGGTTCCTCTGTAAGGCACTCTGCCTTCTACGCCTTCGGGAACGAGCTTGGAGGCGTCTTCTTGGAAATATCTGTCCTTAGAGCCTTTTGCCATAGCGCCCAAAGAACCCATGCCTCTGTATGTCTTAAAGCTTCTGCCTTGGTAAATTTCGGTTTCGCCAGGGCTTTCCAAAGTGCCTGCAAACAAGCTGCCTACCATTATCGCGCTTGCGCCCGCGCCCAAAGCCTTGGTAATGTCGCCCGAATACTTAATGCCGCCGTCGGCTATTATTCTTACGCCGTATTTGTCGGCTTCTTCGGCGCAATCCATTATGGCTGTAAGTTGAGGAACACCCACGCCCGTAACCACTCTGGTAGTGCAGATAGAGCCGGGGCCTATGCCTACCTTTATAATATCCGCGCCGCGCTCAATCAAATCTCTGGTAGCTTGAGCGGTGGCGACATTGCCAGCTATTATGGTAACTTCGGGGAACATATTCTTAAGCTGCTCTACCCTCTTTAAAACGCTTATGCTGTGTCCGTGCGCCGTATCCACAGCCAAAACGTCAACCTTTGCGTCAACGAGCGCTTTAGCGCGGTCTATCGAGTCGTCGCCTACGCCTACCGCAGCGCCTACCAGCAATCTGCCGTTTGCGTCCTTTGCGGCGTTGGGATATTGGATATTCTTTTCTATGTCTTTAATAGTTATTAGACCTTTCAAATTAAAATGCTCATCGACAATGGGCAATTTTTCTATACGGTGGCGGCCCAAAATCTTTTGAGCCTCTTGCAAAGTGGTGCCCACGGGAGCGGTAATTAAATTGTCTTTGGTCATTACGTTTTTAATGGGCTGGTCGTAATTGGTTTCAAACCTTAAGTCTCTGTTAGTCAAGATACCGACTAATTTTCCGTTTTCGGTTATAGGAACGCCGCTTATCTTATACTTTGCCATTAACGCAAGAGCGTCGCTTAATTTGTCGTCGGGGTGCAGATAAAACGGATCGGTTATTACGCCGTGCTCGCTTCTTTTAACCTTGTCCACATGTTCGGCTTGGGTTTCGATGTCCAGGTTTTTGTGAATTATACCTATGCCGCCTTCGCGGGCGATAGCTATCGCCAATTTATACTCGGTAACCGTATCCATTGCCGCGCTCATTAGCGGAATGTTTAGTTTGATTTTGGGCGCTATTTGAACCGACGTATCCACGTCCTTAGGCAAAACCGAAGAAGCGGCGGGAATCAACAGCACATCATCAAATGTTAGGCCTTCTTTAATAATCCTGCTCATATAGTAACTCCTTAAACTTAAACCTTATTTATATAGTTGATTGGTCTGCCAATCTTCCTTGAGAATGGCGTATAAATATTCGTCGCGCCATTGGTCCTTTATAAACCTTCTTTTATGAAAAACGCCCTCTCTTTTCATGCCAATTTTCTCCATGACATTATAAGAACGGGCGTTTTGCGCGTCGCATGTAGCTATTACGCGATGAGCGTCTAATATCTTGAACGCCACATAACATAGGGCTTTGGCTAATTCTTGAGCGTAGCCTTTGCCCCATTGATCCCTTCTTAAACAGTAGCCTATCATATATTCTTTGTCATACTGGCTTTCAAGAAACAGACCGCAACCGCCTATTAATTTTCCGTTTTCTTTTAATACGACGGCGTAATCGCCTATGTAGTCGTTGTCGCTGTACTTTCTAGCGCGGGCAGCCCTTTTTATAAACTGCTTTGTGTCTTTATAAGAATTAGGTCCCCAGGGTACATACCTGCAGACCTCTTCATCGCTCGCATATTCATGGACAGCGTTAAAGTCGCCTTTTTCAAACGGCCGCAAAATCAATCTATCGGTTATTATTGTCTTGCGACGAACTTCTATATCCATGATTATCTTATAAATATAAATTTTTAATATTCTATCACAACCGCCAAGTTCTGTAAAGCAAAAAACTTTTGTCAATAAATATAGTATTCTATTATTTCTCTATGCCTCATATAAATATAGAGAGTTTATTTTTGAGGTTGATAATATGAAAAAAGCGTTAACAGTCTTTATATTAATATTAACCTTATGCGCAATAAATATGGGATGCGGCCAAAAAATTCCCGCTGAAATAAAGAAAAATCTCTCCGAAATAAGAGTTAATATATACGAATTCTCTAACGACAATATGTCGGTCAACATCATCACGGGCGAAAGAGAAGAGCCCTATGTATTGGACGGAAAGGCCAACGGAATGATTGAATATACCGTTATAACCTTTACGCCCGAAAACCCCGACAATATCTCCGCCGAGATTACTTACAACTACACCTTAAAGACAGGTAAGAAAGATTATAGCGGAAAGTTCACACTGCATCCCTTTGGAAACAGTTACGCCGCCGAAATCAACGAAATGATTGATGCAAAAAGCGTTCAATTAATAGTTTCGGCGACCAAAGACGATTGGAAGTTTGAAGAAAGCGCTGTTTTAGAATCCATTTTGACCAATGAGATGATTGGATGGGAAGAAGCGCTGTTAATCGGAAAGGACGCGCTAAAGAAGGCCACAGAGTCCATGTATGAGAAAAATAAACTTAAAGCCGAAGTCTATGTCAAATTATTATGCGATCCGTTAGGCAAGACGAGCGATCATTTTTGGTATGTCGCGTTTGCGGACGGAAATAAAATTGTGTCGGCATTGTTGGATCCTGTGAGCAAAGAAATTTTGGCTCTAAAAGAAGAATAAAGTTTTCGCCCAATACTTAAAAACATAACGACTTTATTTAAAGCGCATAGGGCGAAAAAAGACGGGCTTTTTTAGCCCGTCTTTTTTATATTTCTTTTAGTCTTTTTATAGCCCGGTTGCAATAGTTATATATTTCTTCAATTTTGAAACCTATATTATACTCGCCCTTTTCGTATAAGATTTTGCCGTTTATCATTGTCAAGACAACATTCTTTGAGGTAGCCGAATAAACTATATTGTTTATAATATTGTTTACGGGCTGCATGTTGGGCGCATCAAATGAAATTGCCGTTATGTCCGCATCTGCGCCTTCTTCCAATAAGCCTGAACCTAGTCCCAGACTTTGATAGCCGTTGATTAAAGCCATTTTTAAAACTTCTTTGGCGCTTAAAGCGGCGGGGTTGTAATTTTTTACTTTGGATAGGACGGCCGTCAGATAAATTTCTTTTAGCATATCCAAAGAGTTGTTGCTCGCGGGTCCGTCCGTGCCTATGGCGACTTTTATGCCTTTTTTTACATAATTTTCTATGTCTGCAATGCCGCTTGCCAGTTTTAAGTTGCTGGAAGGATTGGTTATTACGGTTACGTTTTTTTCTTTTAATATTTCTATGTCTTTTTCGTTTAGGTGGACGCAATGATACGCGCTGCCGCCATAGTCAAACACGCCTTTTTTCGCCAGATACTGCGGCGGCGTTAGACCGTGCTGGCCTAAACAGCTTTGGACTTCTTCGCGCGTTTCCGACAGATGAACGCATACCGGCGCTTGATATTTTTCCGCCAAATCCGCGACGCTTTGAACAAGTCTGTCGCTTGCGGTGTATTGCGCGTGAAAGCCTAATTGATATGAGCATAAGGGCGAGTAAGAGTTAAATTTTAGATATCTTTGCTCTAATTGCTCCAGCTGCTCCTGAGTGTTTCCCGCTATATCGGACGCCGAGCCTACGCAAACGATTTTAAAGCCGGAGTCTACGCAAGCTTGAATGACATTTTCCTGGAAAAAATACATATCGCCTATTGCGGTTACGCCGCCAGAAAGATATTCTAAAACCGCCAAAAGCGTTCCGTAATAGCAATCCTCGGGCGTCATGCGCGCTTCTATGGGAAAGATAGCATTATTGAGCCAGTCGTGCAAGTTAAGGTCGTCGCTGTAACTTCTCAAAAGCGTCATCGGCGAATGCGTATGGCAATTGGGAATGCCGCGCATTACCAAAGCGTTGTTCATATCTATATTTCTGTCCCAATTTAGATTTTGCTTGGGACCGGAGCCGATATATTTTATTTTTCCGTCGCTGATATGAACTTCGCCGTATTCTATATCAAAGTCTTTGTTTAAGATATAAGCGTTGTATAACCTGATATTCATTTTTTTAAACCGCTTTAACTATTTCTTTTATTAATTCGCCTGCTGCGCCTAACATTTTTCCTACCGTATTGTTTACGTCGTCCGAGGATATAATGCCTTTTGACAAGCCTGCGGCGTAATTGGAAACGAACGACAAGCCCAAAACATTCATGCCGCAATGACGCGCGGCTATTGCTTCTATCGCCGTGCTCATGCCGACCGCATCCGCGCCCATTTTTTTATACATTCTTATCTCGGCTGGAGTTTCAAACTGCGGCCCCGAACACTGCAAATACACGCCTTCTTTAAGCTTTAAGTTAAGTTTTTTCGCGGCCTCTTTTGCCGTGCTTCTTAGCTCTACGCTATAAATATAGCTCATGTCCGGAAAACGCGGACCTAGTTCGTAATCGTTTTTCCCGATCAAGGGCGAAGGAACGTTAAACAAAATATGATCCGAAATAAGCATTATTTGTCCCGGGGCAAAAGATATTCCGCCCGAGGCGTTGGTTAAAATAACATTTTTTACGCCCAGATAATGTAAAAGCCTTATGGGCTTGACGCAGTCTTGAGGCGGGTTTCCCTCGTAATAGTGAACCCTGCCCTGCAAAATAATGCAAGGCTTGCCCTCAAAATATCCGGTTATAAGTTTGCCTTTGTGGTCGCTTACCGTGGGGACGGGAAAATCGGGTATTTCGTAATAAGCTATCTCTTGGTCTTTTTCAAAATATTTGTCCGCTATTTCGCCCAATCCTGAGCCTAATACCACGGCTGTGGGAGCTTGAAATTTTAATTTTTGCTTTAATTCCTGCGCTGTTTCCTTGAGGGTCATAATTCTTTCCATAATATAAATTTATACCTTATTATAGCATATATCGTTTTTAGAATATATCATTATATACAATTTTACTTGCGTTATATATAAAATCATTGACAACGCCTTTATGTGCTATTAAAATAGCCTTATAAGGAGAAGTAGATTTGTTGTTAAACATACAAATAGATTTTAATAAAATCGGCTATTTTTCTTTTCAGCACATAATATCTTTAGTTATATTATTCCCGCTTGTCGCGGTAATGCTGTTTGTAAGCCGTAAATTTTTTCCTAACAAAACGCAATTGCAATTAAAGATATTATGCGTAGTCGCTTGGGTTGCCGAAATAGTTAAGATTATAGTAACATACGCTATCGGCAAGTTTACCTGGACTACCATTCTGCCTATATATTTTTGCAGCCTGTTCTTATATTCCTCCTTATTGGCTGCGTTTTTCAAGAACAAAACATTAAGGCTCATAGGCAATTCCAGCTTAATGGCGGGAACGGTGGCGGGATTTTTTGGTATTATTTATTCGCCCGCTTTGAAGTATTATCCCGTTTACACTTATCTTGGCGCGCATACCCTTATCTATCACGCTGTTATGATTTATGCCGGCTTATTGGTTCTGCTTACCAATTATTACACGCCCAAAGTTAAGGATATATTATACTGCTCGATTATGTTTCTAACTCTTACGGTGGCCGCGGTTATAGCCAACGCGGTATTGGACGCAAATTATATGTTTATTAACACGCCTTTAGAAGGCGCGCCTACTTATATTATAGTTAAAATTTTTTCGGAATACCTATACCCTGTCATCGTCGTATCTGGACAAATTATATTGCCGTTTTTCATAATGCTTGGTATTTATAACTTGGCGACCAAGACCAAAAAAGCGGAAAAAAAGGTTGTCATCGACGACGACATTATGGAAAAGTTCCATATGGAAATTAAACAATAATAGACCATAACCATCCATCAAGGATGGTTTTTTTAAACTCAAAAAAAACCTGAAATTAATAGTTCTGGTCTTCGTCCTTAGGAATATTGCTGCCAAATATAAAGCCGCAATCCGAACACAAAAGCATATCGTCTTTTGAAGACGTGGATACGATGTTAAAAGAGCCGCATTTAGGGCAGCTTAAATCGGTGGTTTCTTCCTTATTATAATCATTAATAATAGGCATAACTAAAACCTCCGTAATATTATTATAACACATAATTGTCTTATAAGATAACCTAACCAATAAAAAAAGACCGCTTTTTTAAAGCGGTCTTTATATTAAATTAATTATCTTATTTTATCAACAAGCTCTCGCCTTGTTCGTCGAATATCTCAAAGTCTTCGGATTTAACGCCGAATTTAACTTTAGAGCCTTCAATAATGTTGAAGTCGGGAGATACTCTAGCGTAGAAAGGTTTATGGCTTCCGTCAAGTTCGACTACGACGATTGCTTCAGTGCCAGTATTGTCAACGGCTCTTACAACGCCCTTGAATACGTTCTTAGCGGCTGCGACTTCTGCCTTGGT
Source organism: Clostridia bacterium (assembly GCA_036562755.1). Lineage (GTDB taxonomy): Bacteria > Bacillota > Clostridia > Christensenellales > DUVY01 > DUVY01. The sequence continues at coordinate 12,467 of DATCJN010000020.1, forward strand.
GTAAACAACTTTCTTAGGATCAACCAAAACCATAACTCTGCCGTTTGCGTTGCCTTTTACCTTGACATATTCGGGATAAGCAACTTTCTTGCCGTCTACCGTTAAGGTGCTTACGGTTGTTCCGCCCTTGTTAACGGTTACTAGGTCGCCTTCAAATACGTTGTATTGAGGAACCATCAATACGCTGGAAACTCTGGCGCCCGTAGCGGGATCGAACAATACAACTTCTTTTACCTTAATGCCGACTTCGACCTTGCCTTTGGCGTCGATTTGGACATCAGCAGGAGCCTTGGTAGCGAACAAGCCGCGTTTTCCGTCAACCTTTAGGAATACGTTTTTATAAACGTCAGCGTCCTCAATGAAGTCAACTTCGCATTCCATTATATAATCATATTCATTGTCAATTATTTCTTCTCCGGGAACTTCGCCGTTTTCTTCTTGGACTTCAAATTCTTGTTTTGTGACTATATAAGTGCTTTCGGGCTTGATGCCTACCAGGACTTCTTGACCTAAAAGCGAAGGCTCTGTTAAGAAGTTAACGGTCTCTTCGCCGAGATTGATTTCGTGGTCGCCGAACTTTAATACCAAAGCGCCGCCTTCCGCTCTAACAGTAGCGGATATAAAGTTGTAATGAGGAACGCCCAAAATAGCCAATTCGGTTTCGGGATCGAACATATGAACATGGTTAGCGTCGATAGCCAGTTTGATAACGTCGCCGGGTTCGGCTTGGGTTCTGGCGTCAACTCTTGCCACCGTGTAGTCTTCTTTGCCGTCAACCTTGGTATACATAATGGTTTCGTTACCGAGTTTTTCTACTACGTCAACTTCGGCGGTTATAACGGTCTTGGGCGAAGAGTTGATAAAGATTTCTTCATTGTGTATATCTTCGGGTCTTACGCCAAAGATTACTTCCTTGCCTATGTAGGATTGGTCAATTAGGAATTTGGATCTGGATTCAGGCAATTCTATTGTGTTGCTGCCGAATTTGAGAACCAGGTTATTGCCGTTCTTTTCGAGTTGAGCTCTAAACAAGTTCATTTGAGGCGTACCTATGAAGGTAGCGACGAACATGTTGCAAGGTCTGTCGAACAAGTTTTGAGGCGTATCAACTTGTTGAATGATACCGTCCTTCATTACGACGATACGCGTTCCCATCGTCATAGCTTCGGTTTGGTCGTGGGTAACGTATATAAAGGTGGTAGCCAGTCTATTGTGCAGTTTGGTAATCTCCGTTCTCATCTGAACGCGTAGTTTTGCGTCCAAGTTAGATAACGGCTCGTCCAGCAAGAATACTTTAGGTTCGCGAACGATTGCGCGTCCCAAAGCGACTCTTTGTCTTTGACCGCCGGACAATGCTTTAGGCTTGCGGCCTAGCAATTCGGTAATGCCCAAAATCTTAGCGGCTTCTTTTACTCTCGCGTCGATTTCGGCAGCAGGCATCTTTCTAAGCCTTAGACCGAACGCCATGTTGTCATAAACTGTCATGTGAGGATAAAGCGCGTAGTTTTGGAACACCATCGCTATATCGCGGTCTTTAGGCTCTACGTCGTTTACCAAGCGACCGTCGATATACAATTCGCCGTCAGAAATTTCTTCCAAGCCGGCAATCATTCTCAATGTTGTGGATTTACCGCAACCGGAAGGTCCGACCAAAACTATAAATTCTTTATCCTGAATCTCAAGGTTGAAATCGCTGACAGCCTTAACTCCGCCAGGATATATCTTGTAAATGTGTCTTAAAGATACGCTTGCCATTATTCTCCTCCATTTTTATTATTGGCTACGTTAACATAATACCCCATTAAAACTCAAATTAAAAACAAATAATACACAAAATATTCAGCCATTGTTTATGTAAAATGCACAAAAAATATTTGTAATTAATAAAAAATATATATACATTTAGTTGCATAATTATTCATATTATATTATAATCTAGCTATTAATTAAACATAAACGGAGCATATTTATGATAAAAATAGGAATAATCGGGGCTAACGGCTATACTGGTTATGAGCTTATGAAAATACTAAGCTCTCACCCCCAAGCTAATCTAAAAATCTTAATAAGCCGCAGCGAAAAAGGTAAAAAGATAACCGAGATTTATCCTAACCTGACCGCGCTAAAAGACAAGACTTTTGAGGACGTGGATATTGAAAGCTTAAGTCAAATGGACGCAGTCTTTTCCTGCCTTCCGCATTCTTCCAGCGCGGAAATTTGCGCCCAATTATATCGAAAGGGCGTCAAGGTCATAGATTTGTCCGCGGACTTTAGATATAAGGATTTGGCTTTGTACGAAAGCACATATAAAGTAAAACACCCCGCGCCCGAGCTGTTAAACGAAGCCGTATATGGCTTGCCTGAGATATATAAAGACAAGGTAAAAACATCAAGTCTTATTGGCAATCCGGGCTGTTATACCACTTCGGCGATTTTGCCTTTGTATCCTCTTTTAAACGAAAAGATAGTAAAAAACAACGGCATTATTATTGATTCCAAGAGCGGAACGAGCGGCGCGGGCAAGAAGGCCGAAATCGACTTGATTTTTTCCGAGGTTAACGAAAGCTTTAAGGCATACGCGGTAATTACGCATAGGCACACTTCGGAAATAGAAGAAATCTTAAGCCTAAATACGCAGAGCGAAATTAAGGTAAGCTTTACTCCCCACCTTTTGCCGATAACGCGGGGAATTTTGAGCACCATTTACGCGCCGCTAAACCAGGAAGTTACTATGGATGATATTTATCAAATTTATGATAAATATTACAAAGACGAGCCCTTTGTTAAAGTTACGCAAGAACTGCCTCAAATCAAATGGGCGGCAAACACCAACAATATATTTATTGGATTTAGGATAGACATTAAGAACAACTTATTGATCATTATTAGCGTATTAGACAATCTTATAAAAGGAGCTTCGGGTCAAGCCGTGCAGAATATGAATATTATGTTTGGTTTGCCCGAAAAAACGGGACTAATCGGTTAAGGAGATGTTTATGAAAGACACAATTTATAAAAACGACGAAGTAACGACTAAATTGATAGAAAAAGCTAATATCTTGTGCGAAGCTTTGCCTTATATCAAGGCTTTATCGGGCAAGACCGTGGTAATAAAATACGGCGGAAACGCAATGCAAGACGAAGCTATAATAAATACCATTATGGAAGATATCGCTATGCTTAAGATAGTAGGCGTTAACCCTATCTTAGTGCACGGCGGCGGTCCCGAGATTAACGCATATCTAAAAAAACTTAACATTGAATCCAAGTTTCACAACGGCTTAAGGATAACTGACAGCGAAACTATGGAAGTAGTCCAAATGGTTATGAGCGGAAAAATAAATAAAGAAATTACCAGCAAGATTAACCAGTTGGGCGTAAAAGCCATAGGTCTGAGCGGAAAAGACGCAAGCTTAATCGAGGTCAAAAAATATATCTCGCCCGACGGCGTCGATCTTGGCCATGTGGGCGAGATAGTAAATATTAATACTTCTTTGTTAGAAAAGCTTTGCAACGACGAGTTTATCCCGGTAATAGCGGGCATCGGCACGGACACTTTAGGCCGGTCTTACAATATAAACGCCGATACTGTGGCCGCCGAAATTGCCGCGCGGATAAACGCCGAGAAATTAATTTACTTGACAGACATAGACGGAATACGGGAAAACGCCGACGACCCTTCGACTTTGATAAGCGTGATTACCGTAAGCAAGATAAAAGAAATGATAGAAAGCGGCAAGATAAACGGCGGAATGATCCCCAAAGTATTAAGCTGTATTATGTGCATTGAGCGCGGCGTTTCCAAAGTGCATATAATCAACGGCACGACGCCCCACCCTATTTTGTTAGAAATATTTACCGATAAAGGTATCGGAACTATGGTAACAAAATAAAGGAAGATAAAAATGAAAGATTTAGAACAAATCAAAAAAATAGACAGCCAATATTATATGTCCGTATTTAACCGCTTTGACGTGTGTTTTGAGCGCGGTCAAGGCTGCAAGCTGTATGACATAGACGGCAAGGAATATATTGATTTTAGCGCAGGAATAGCGGTAAACTGTCTGGGACATAACGATGAAGAGCTTGTTGAGGCCATAACAGAACAAGCGAAAAAGGCCATTCACATCAGCAATTTGTTTTATTCGCCCGTTCAAGCCGAGTGCGCCCAAGAGCTGCTAAAAGACAGCGATTTTGACAAAGTGTTCTTCTGCAACAGCGGCGCGGAAGCGAACGAAGGCGCTATAAAACTGGCTCGGAAGTATTTTTATAGCAAAGGCTTAAACAAGCCCGCTATTATAACCGCTAAAAACTCTTTTCACGGCAGGACGCTTACCACAGCGGCGGCCACCGGTCAAGAGAAATACTCAAAGCCTTACGCCCCCTTGCCTGAGAAATTTATTTACGTTCCGTATAACGACTTCGAGGCTTTGGAAAACGCCATAAGCGACGAAGTCGCGGCGGTTATGCTTGAGGTTATCCAGGCCGAAGGCGGAATAATAGCCGCTGATTACGACTATATCCGCAAGGTGGAAAAAATTTGCAAGCAAAAAGGCTTATTGCTGATTATAGACGAAGTCCAAACGGGAATGGGCCGCACGGGCAAGATGTTTGCTTACCAACACTACGACATCAAACCCGATATAATAACTTTGGCAAAAGGTTTGGGCGGAGGCGTGCCCATAGGAGCGGTTTTGGCGCGAGGAGAATGCGCGAACGCTTTTGTTCCGGGAGACCACGGCAGCACGTTTGGAGGCAATCCCCTGGCCTGTTCTGCGGCGATGGTAGTGCTAAAGCGCCTAAAAAGCGGTTTAATAGACAGCGTAAAAGAAGTCGGAGATTATTTTTATAACAAGCTCCTAGGACTGAAAAAGTATCCCGCCGTTAAGGATGTAAGGGGCAAGGGTTTGCTTTTGGCGGTAGAATTGGACCAAAAAATTAATTCCAGAGACGTTATAGACAAGTTGAGAGATAACTGTTATATTGTAATTGGCTGCGGTAAAAATACTTTGAGATTTTGTCCGCCGCTCATAATCGAAAAAGAACACATCGACGGCATGGTAGAATGCCTGGAAGTAATTTTAAAAGAGGTGAATTAATATGGATATCAGCCAATATCGACCTAAAGGAAAGATTGAACATAAGCATTTGCTTACTCTTATGGATTACAAGCCCGAGGAAATTTATGAGATCATTTCGCTCGGAATGAAGCTGAAGTATCTTTACAAAAAAGGCGTAAACAAGCCGCTATTAAAAGACAAAACGCTCGCGATGATTTTTTCCAAACAAAGCACGCGCACGCGCGTAAGTTTTGAGCAAGGAATACGCCAGCTCGGCGGGCATGCTTTGGTTTTGTCGGCGTCCGACATCCAGTTAGGCCGCGGCGAAACTATACACGACACCGCAAAAACGCTTTCGCGTTATGGAATAGACGGCGTTATGATACGTACATTTAAGCAGTCCGACGTCGAGGAATTGGCGCAATACGGGGATTTTGCGGTCATCAACGGACTGACTGACGACTTCCATCCCTGCCAAGCGCTTGCGGATATCATGACTCTTTATGAGATCTATGGACGCCTAAGCGGATTAAAATTGGTTTATTCGGGCGACGGAAACAACGTGGCCAACAGCTTGATTTTGGCGTGCGCCAAAACGGGCGTCGAAATAGTATGCGCCACTCCCAAAGGCTTTGAACCTAACGCCCAAGTGGTAGAACACGCGAGCAAATGGGGCAAGGTTACAATCACCCAAGATTTAGAAGAAGCAGCCGTTGACGCGGACGCGATTTATACAGACGTGTTCTTCAGCATGGGTCAAAAGGACGACAAGCAAAAACTCGAGGCTCTAATGCCCTACCAAGTAAACCAAAATATCATGCAAAAAGCCAAAAAAGACGCTGTATTTATGCATTGCTTGCCCGCTCATCGCGGCGAGGAAGTTACGGCGGACGTCATAGACTCTCCCGCTTCCGTGGTGTTTGAGCAAGCCGAAAACAGACTGCATGTTCAAAAAGCTGTTATGACATTATTGATGAAGGATTAAATATGGTCGAGATTATAAGGGCTGGAATACAAGACAGCGAATGCGTATATGAACTGACGAAAAGAGCTTTTTCGGTGTATAAAACCGCTTTGGGCGAATCGAAATTTGTCCCGGTAGCGCTGCTTGAGACATTGGACGACGTTAAAAACGATATAATTAACCACAATGTCTTTATAGCTTATATGGACGGCAAGCCCGTAGGCTCGATAAGGTATAAGTCTTTGTCGGATAAACTGGCTTATATTTACAGGTTCGGGGTTGACCCCGAGCTGAACAATAACGGCGTGGGAAGCTCGCTTATCAACGCCGTGATAGACGAATGCGCTCAAAAAGGCTACAAAGCCATAGCCCTGCACGCCAACGCCAAGTTTTTCAAGCTGGCCAAATACTATTACGGCAGAGAATTTTATGTGCATTCTACGGACTTTTCCAAAGGCTATATAAGAGCGCTGTTTGTAAAAGATTTAAACGGCGAGGACGTGGATTTGTCGCCCGCGTTTAAGTTGTAATTTCTCTAATCTTACTACGCATATAAGAACCTAAAATATTTCTTCTTCCTTTTTTAAGCCTCCTAAAAACAGGAGGCGTTTTTTTATTCAAATTTTGAATATTTACAAAAATAATGTGTCGTAGTATAATTGTTTTATTGAAACAAAATTAAAAAGGTAGAGTTTTATGTTTAAGATTATAAGAACATACAAAGAAAAAATGCCGCCTATGCGGCTGATTGGGCAGCCTTATTATGATAAAGATAGAGACGAATTAGGCTCCTTTTCTAAAAAATGGGATGAGTGGTTTATTAATAATAAGTTTGAGGTTCTGGAAAAATTGCAACCCTTATTTGACGATTACATCGGCTGCATGAGGTTTAACAACGGCCAATTTGAGTATTGGATTGGAATGTTTTTTCCCTCAAATACTCCCGCGCCTGAAGGCTATGAATATGTCGATATAGGCGAAGGCCACATCGGAACAAACTGGGTTTACGGCTCGCAAGAAGGAAACGAGCTGTTTTCCAAAGAGGTGCACGACGCTTGCGTAAAGAAGCTAAAAGAGTTTAACTGGATGCCTGCGGATACCTGGTTTTTTGAAAGATATAATTGCCCTAGATTTACCCACCCCGACATAGACGGCAACGTGATTTTGGATTATTGTATATATTTAAAAGATTGATTGAAATAAAAGCAATAAAAACTCTGTTAAAATAACAGAGTTTTTTATTATATGAAATTTTTAATTGGTCGCTTTAAAGTTTTTTTCTGATTAATTTTAATCATAAAACCGCAAAGTATAGCCATGGCGATTTTGTAACCAATCCAAACAAACAGCGGCCACTAAAGAATAATGCGCAACCTATAACTGTTCTATAGTAGTTATTCGTTAATTATATAACCCGGAAATATTTCGCAGGGAACAATAGACCTAAATAAGCCGCCTTATTCCGATAATTCGTCCAAAGTCAGGTAATACGCGTCTAAGAAGTTGTCTAGGAAATATCTTACTTCGGGGAAGTTGAATTTTGCTATTTGTTTTTCTATGCTGGTTTTGGCTTTTCTAAACTCGGTGTTGCCCGCTTTTATTTCGTCTATACATTTAATAAGCGCGGCGATTTTGTCCGCCGCCTTAACAAGTTGATATTCGTAAGAGGACGGATCGGGCTGAATTAGGTCGCCGTAATATTCTCTAAACTCTTTGGGAAGGTAGCTTAATAATTTTTCGGCGGCGATTTGCTCCAATTCTTTATACGCGCTGTTTAGCGACATATTAAAATATTTTATAGGCGTGGGCAAATCGCCTGTTATTACCTCGGTGGCTTCGTGAAAAACCGCGAGCGCGCATACCCTGTCAGGATCGGCGTCGCCGTTAAATATTATATTATTTATAACCGCAAGGCAATGCCCTATTAGCGCGACTTGCTGGCTGTGCTCGGAAATATTTTCTATTTCCGTGCTTTTCATCAAACTCCAGCGCTGAATATATTTCATTCTGTTTAAAAAAGCGAAAAAGTTATACATCTTTTTTCGTCCCCCGTTTTGATTGATTATAGCATATAAACACTTTAAAAAAAACTATATTTTTATTTTTAAAAAAGATATACGTTTGACAACCAGCCTTATAACCTATATAATTTTTATACAACTAAATACCGCTTGGGGGTGCCTTTTTAGGCTGAGATTACACCCTTGGAACCTGATTAAGTTGATACTTACGAAGGGAAAAGCGAAATTAAGAGTTCCAAAAACCGTAATCGTTTTTGGACATTTTTTTTGCGATTAGCCTCCAAAAAGCGGTAAATTAAAAGGAGGTATTTTTTTATGGCTTTTTTGTTAAAGTTTGACGTTGCCACAGTCACAATTCCCGTTTCGGTAGGCCTGATTATCGTGGCGCTGGTAATTATCTTCGCGTTCGGCTCAAAGATTCCATTTACAACCAAAGAAATAGCTTTTGCGGCCGTTTGTCTTGCGCTGTCGTATGCGCTTTCCTTTATCAAATTCTTTTCTATGCCCCAAGGCGGAAGCGTAACGCCCGCGAGCGCGTTGCCTTTGCTGATTTACGCTTATTACTTTGGATGGAAAAAGGGGCTTGTTGTAGGATTTATTTATTCTCTATTGCAAATAATGCAAAAGCCCGAGCTCTACCACCCCGTTCAAGTCTTGCTGGATTATCCGCTTGCATATACTTCGATTTTTGTGGTAGGCTTCTTTAGACCTTTGGGCAAACCCGGTTTTTACGCGGGAATAACAGCTTACGGAATAATAAGATATTTCTGCCATGTAGTATCCGGCGCGGTGTTTTTTGGCGAATACGCTTGGGAAGGCTGGGCGGCTTGGCCGTATTCCTTTGTATATAACACCACGACTTTGGTAGAATTAGCTGTTACATTATTGATAGGCGTATTGCTGTTTTCGTCCAACAGTTTTGTAAACCAATTGGAAAGCTTCGTGGCAAACGCAAAACAGCCTTTATATCAAAAGATAAAAGATTAATTCAATACATTAAAAAAATGCAATCACCAAAAAAGAATCAGCTTATAAAAAAGCTGATTCTTTTTTAGCTTTTTAGCTCCTGCTGGGTCTTAAAAAAATCTTTCCAGGGGTCCGCGCTTTTTATTCTGGACAAAGCCTCAAAAATATTTATGCCGTTGGGGGCTACGGAGTCCAGCTCATCCCAAGCGATAGGCATAGACACTGCCGCGCCAGCTCTTGCTCTTAAAGAATACGGGGCAATGCTAGTCGCGCCCCTGCCGTTGCGCGCCCAGTCTATGAATATTTTGCCCTTTCTGTTGACCTTTCGGATATTGTCGGTATATCTGTCGGGATATCTGCTCTTAAGGGCTTGGGCAACGCGCTTGGAAAAGTCGCTAAATGTATCCCAGTCCACAGTAGGCTTAAAGGGAACTACCACGTGATAGCCTTTGCCGCCGCTGGTTTTTAGGAAAGATACCAAATTAAGCTCGTCTAGAAGTTTTTTTAGATCCCTTACGCCTTGGCGGACTTGTTCTAAATCCATATTTTCGTCGGGATCCAAATCAAACACCATTAAATCGGGTCTGTCTATATTATCAATACTGCTGCCCCAAATATGAAATTCTATGGCGTCCATCTGGGCTTCTGAGATTAGGCCGTAAACGTCTTGGATATAAAAATATTCTTTGTTCTCGCCCTCGGAATTTATAACGGGCATTTTGCCTATGCCCTTGCCCTCGTTTTCGCGGTGCTTTTTAAAAAAGCAAGAACCTTCTACGCCGCCGGGACAACGTATTACGCTTAAAAGTCTGTTTCTTACATAAGGAAGCATTCTCTCGGCGACTTGGGCGTAATAAGTTATTATGTCTATCTTTTTTAATCCCAAATCTTGATATAAAATCTTGTCGGGACTGGTTATTTTTATTCCGCCTATCGTTGTAGAAGATCCTTCTTTTTTGGGTTTTAAATCTTGGGGAATATCGTCCTTTTCTTTGCTCTCTGCAGGGCTTTCTTTTATAACTTCTTTGGGCTCTTTGTCCATTCTTAAGCCTTTAAAGCTTGCCTGGCGCAACAGATTATCCTGCGTCCATTCGGCGAAGTTAACTTGGGCGATATACTGAGGTTTTACCCATACTATGTTTTCGTCCTTTTTGGACTTGGGCGCGTTGGCAAAAGGCGGAGAGGATTGTTTTATTTCATTGAATTTTTGCTCAAGCTCTTGAGCGGTTTTTTCGGTAAAGCCCGTGCCCGCGCGTCCGCAATAGATTAAATTATCGCCCTCGTAATAGCCCAAAAGAACCGAGCTTATGCCTTTGATTTTTTTGTCCGTTTTGGTATAGCCGCCTATTACAAACTCCTGGCTGTTGGAGCATTTTATCTTAACCCAATCGCCGTTTCTGGTTCCGGTATATTTTGAGTTGATTTTTTTACCGACAATGCCTTCCATTTTTAATCGGCATGCGGCTTCCAAATTTTGCTTGCCGTGGCCGATTACGTGCTTGCTGTAAAATAAATTTTTGGGCGCGTCTTTTAGCAAATCGCTCAGAATCTCTTTTCGCTTAATAAGCGGGTAATCCCTTAAGTCAGCGCCGTCCAGCGCTAAAAGGTCAAATATTATATAGGTAAGCGACTTGCCCTTAGGGTTTTTCATATAGCTTTGCAGCGCTTGAAAGTCGGTTCTGCCTTGGCTGTCTATTATCACGATTTCACCGTCTAAAACCATAGGCCTGCCGTTAGCCCATTTTTCTAAGGATTGGGCAATAGGCTCAAAATGTCTGGTAAAATCTTTGCCTCCTCGCGTTATTAGTCTAACGCTGTCTTCCACAAACGCGATTATTCTGTAACCGTCGTATTTTATCTCAAAGAGCCATTCTTCGCTCTCCGGGGGAGTATTGACTAATTTGGCCAGCTGAACATTGACCTGGCTTATAGGGTTTTTGTCCTTTTTTTCTATCCCCTTTTCTATCTGGCTCATAGTTCGGCCTGTTCTTATGCTGGTGGTGAAGTTTGACGTCTTGTCGTCTGTCGAAGCGTATTCGTCTTTTTCTTTTAGCAATATCCAATTTTTATTTTCCTGGTCGTTTAATCTAACTAACGCCCATTTGCCTTTTAGCCTGTTTCCAAAAAGCTCAAATTTTAAGTTGCCCTCTTTTAAGCCCTTATCCGCGTCTCCCAAAGGCTTCCAATACCCTTCGTCCCAAAGCATAACCGTGCCGCCGCCGTATTGGCCTTTGGGAATAGTGCCTTCAAAATCCTTATAATCGTAAGGGTGGTCTTCTACTTGGATTGCAAGCCTTCGATCTTTAGGGTTAAACGACGGGCCTTTAGGAACGGCCCAGCTTAACAACGCTCCGTTCCATTCCAGCCTAAAATCGAAATGGTCGCGTCGGGCGATGTGATGCTGAACGACAAAGACTAATTTGCCTTTTTGAGTGTCAATAATTTTGCCTTCGGGTTCTTCCGTCTTATTAAAATCTCTTTTTTGGTTGTATTCTTTTAATTCCATATCCAAACAGCCTGTTTTAAATTTTGTTTTAGTATTTGCTATTTGGGGAAATTTAAAAAGCCCTTGTCTTTTGACTAGGGCTTTTTTAGGCGCCGGTAATTAATCTTTTTTCTTTTTTTCAAATTTAAATTTATTTTTTATTATCTTTAACTGTTCCGCAAAATTCTTGATCGAAAAATTAGGAAACCTTCTTATAATGCGGTTTTTTGCCAGTTTTTTGGCAAGTTTTTTATAGTTATCTATTTCGTCGTCCGACTTGATCTCAAAAAAGCTAAGATCCGCTCCTTGCTCGCCCGCTGTTCTGAATTTAAGCTGAAGTTTGGTAAAAAGATTTTTCAGCTCGCCAAGTTTTTTGGCGATGTCGGTGACATTAAGGATAGTAAAAGTCAAATCTACCGCCAGCGCGCTGCCTATAAATACGGTTAAAATTGATTTTACATTGTAAGGTAAAGTTTCGACTAAGCCGCTTACTACGGGATTGACTAAATAGACCAAGATCAAACTCAATACGCCCCAGCCCAAAGAATACCCAAGCCATACCCTGCCGTGCAAATTAAATGGAAAGTCCGAGTAATCCCAAAGTTTTAGGTGGAACAGTTTTTCAAATAAGAATCCGATTATATACTCCACAAAGGTGCAAATAATCGCGCCGACAATGAAAACCAAAAAAACGTCAAAAATAGGGTTGATTTTTATAAACGAAAGGGGAATTCCTACGGACAGCGCCCCAAAACCGTAAATGGGGCAAATAGGCCCGTGAAGAAATCCCCTGTAAATAAACCTCTTTTCTTTTATAGAACAATAGACAGTTTCTATCGCCCAACCTAAGAAAGAAAAGGTTATAAACATTAAAAATAGATCAATAAAATACATTTCGACTACCGATTATAATTATAGACCAAATAGGTATAAATTAAAAGGTCAGCTTATGTATTTCGTTAGCCTTTGATTATATAACTATCGTCCTTAATAATAGAATTAATCTCGGCTAATTTGGTCTCATAATTCTTTCTGCCCATCATTGCGAAAGTGGCTTGCTTGCCCTCTTCTACGCCGGGTTGGTTATAAGTGTCGATATCGAGCATAGCGCCGCAATACGCGGTTTCATACATAAAGTATTGCAACAGCTCGCCTACCGTATGGGCGTTGACTACGGGAAGTATTATGGTAAAGTTAGGTCTTTTGTATTTGGTCAAAGCGTATTCGGTGGCTTGACGTTCGTATGTAATCAATTCGTTTAGAGTTCTGTCTTGCAAAAATTCGGTCTCGGCTGCGTCCAATTTAGGCATTTTTACCGAGTTTCTATAATTATCTACGCCGATGAATGTAACCACTTTGTCAAAAGGCCCTTCGGTATATAGTTGAATTTGGCTGTGCTGGTCGGTGACGCCTAATGATTTTACGGGAGTTTGACCTGTGTGGACTAGGTTGTTGTTATTGTCTATGGCCTTGCCTAAGGACTCGCCCCAAAGCTGACAATAAAAGTCCGCCATATATTTTAGGCTGTCGGCGTAAGGCATCATAACCGATATATTTCTGCCCCTGCGCATAGACATATATTGCAAAAACGCCGTGCATAGCGCGGGGTTGTTTTTTACATCGGGCGCAAAGCACGCTTCGCTCATCTCTCTTGCGCCTTCCAACAGCGCTTTTATGTCTATTCCCACCAAAGCGAGCGGAACAAGGCCGACGGGCGATAAAACGCTGAATCTGCCGCCCACGCCGTTGCCTATACCGAACACCTTATAGCCTTCTTTAACGGCTATGTCGTATAAAGTGCCTTTTCCGATGGTGGTAATGATGATTATATTTTCTTTGGCTTTTTCGCCAAGTTCTTTTTTGAGCAGGTCTTGGATAATCATGAATTGCGCCAAAGTTTCGCTGGTCGTGCCGCTCTTGGTGATGACGCAAAAAACGCTCTTTTTTATATCGATTACGTCTAAAAGCGCTTGCATTCTCTCGGGATCGACGTTGTCTTCCACATAGAATTTGGGAGCGCGGCGAACGCTCTTAGGAAGTTCGTTGTGTCTTAGGTGCAAGAGCGCGTTGGCTGTCGCGATGGCGCCCAAAGCGGAGCCGCCAATGCCAAAGACAACAACGCTGTCGTAATCGCGGTATTTTTCGGCTGTCGCTAAAATGTCTTTGACAACGTCTTGCTGAGTAAAAGGCAAATTGGTCCATTCTTGCCAGCCCTTTCCCCTGTTGTCCATAACCTTGTTGTAAGCAAGCTCGATCAGCTCTTTGTGCTCCTCGAAAATAAAATGGTCAAAGCCTTCTTCTTCGCCCAAAGCGTGTTTCATCATGTTGTTGTAATCAAATTTTAATAGCATATGTATCAAACTCCTAAAAAACAATAAGTTTTTTTTATTTTACATTTATATACGATTTTAGTCAAATCATTAATTAATTATTTAAGTCATATAATTAACCAACATATCATTTTTAACATATGGTTATTATATGGAAAAATCGCGTTTTAAGCTGGTAATAAACATCTTTTTTTGCTGTCTTATTACCTGCGTAGCAACAATATTAATAATGAACGAGATATACAGCAAGCCCGCTATATCATATAACGACTACGGCTATCTAAAGATAAGGGTAATAAACTTAATTACGCGCGAACCGATAGCGGACGCTACGGTTTGCATAGTCGAAAGCGGACAATATTATACCACGGATAAAAACGGCTATACGCCCACTATTAAAGCGCCATACTTGGTAAACCATAATTTTGATGACGTGCTTGAGAGGCCATGGGGGGATATAACCATATTGGTATATAAGGAAGGCTATGTGGATTATCTGGTGTTTTATATCATGCTCCAAAAAGACACAACACGCAGCCTTACCATAACGCTGCATCCGTATGAAGCAGGCGCGGAACCCTATCTTTTGATAGAGTCACCCAACGATGAATGGGCTAAAGAAATTATTAAAAAATATAAAAAATAATCAGCCTATCAGGCTCTTAATGTAATCGAAATTTTGCTTTAGCTCGTCCATTGAATTATAGTCTTTTGAATACAGCTCTAAAATAACGGGCGCTTGGATATTTTTTGTCTTTAATGTGTTTATAAAATTAGCAAAATCAAAATTTCCCTTGCCTATTATGGCGGTTTCGTTGTTTTCTTTTATATCGCATATATGAATAGTTGAAAGTCTGTCGCCAATAGCGTCCAGCATTTCGTAAGGATCCGCGCCGCCCTGGACGGACTGTTTTATGTCCAAAGTGCCTTTTAGGTCGGGGCAGTATTGTTTTAAGTTGTCAAAAAAGGACGGTTGATTGAAAAAGGCGTAGTGGACGTTTTCATAGGATAAATATACGCCGTAACTTTTTGCGATATCTATAAGCTCGTTAATTCTAGCTCCAAATTTCTCGTAGTCTATGACATATTTCTTTTTTTTCATTATATACGGGCCGTGAAAGGTTATGTATTTTGCGCCCAAAATTTTGGCCGCGTTGCAAACCTTTCGGAATATCTTTTCGGCGTCCGCTCTAACCCTTGGGGAAACATTGAATAACTCGGGCTCAAACTGAGTGCCCAGAGCGTGCACGGAATGCACCGTTATATCGCCTTTTGATTGGGCTACAAGATTGACGAAATCTTCTTCGTATTCGCTGTATGTAGTAAAGAAGACTTCGGTTAAATCGCAGCCAAGCTCTCTAAGTTGATCAAACGCGTTTTCGTTGTAAATCCTATTAAAAAAACTCGCAGTAGAAATTCCCGCTCTCATATGTGTTATTATATCAAATTACCGCTTGATTTGCTCTTTTTTAAACAAAAGCCGCCAATTATTTTTGGCGGCTAAAACATTAAATAATCGCTTCTATTAATCCGACGTCGCCGTCGCGGCGTCTATATATTACGTTGACATTGTCGTCTTGGTCGTTTAGGAATATAAAGAAATCGTGTCCTAGCAGTTCCATTTGAAGTTTGGCTTCTTCTATACTCATAGGTTTTAGGCGGTATGTTTTGGTCTTAACCAATTTAGAAGGCTTTTCTTCTTCGTCTTGAGGCATAAGCCCGTTCATCGTCTTGATAAATTCTTTCATTCTCTTGGAATCAAATTTGGACTTATGACGGGTTATTTGTCTGACGATTTTATCCAGCGCCATATCGACATTGGTAAGCATGTCTTCTTTGGTTCGGACTTCGGCTCTAAACACATGGTCAGCGAAAATAGTAGCCTCGAAAATGTAATCGTCCTTTTCTTGTTTTAGCAGGATTTTGATGGGGGTTTCTTCGTCGAAGAACTTGGAGAGTTTGTCAAACTTCTTTTTGATGATTTCTTCCAGTCTTTTGTTAGCGGGATAGTTTTTTGCGATAATTTCATACTTCATAATAAGCCTCCCTGCCCTCTTGAATGTAAGGTAAATCGTTTATAAAAATTATAAACTCTTTACAACTTTATATTACCATTTTTTAATATGCTTTGTAAAGATGGCTTGTGAAAATATCACACAAGCCATCTTTATTTCCTGTCTTATAAGGCTTTGGAAGCTTTTTTGACTATGAATTTGATCTCGCCGTTTTCCACTACGCATTCTAATGCGGAGTTGTCTTGGATCTTGCCCGAAAGCATCTCTTCGGCGAATTTGTCTTCTATCTTTTGCTCTATTACCCTGCGCAAAGGTCTTGCGCCGTATTCGGGGTCATAGCCTTGTTTTGCGACCAAGTCAAGCACATCTTCAGAGAAAGCGATAGTAATATTCTTCTCCTTGAGTTTTTTGTTGATGTCCCAGAGCATATTTTTGGCAATCTGCTTAATTTGAGCCTCGGTAAGAGGTTGGAATATGGTAATGACGTCAACCCTGTTTAAGAATTCGGGCTTAAATCTCTTCTTTAGGGCGTCCATTAATATCTCTTTGGTCTTTTCGGCGTCGCGCTCGCTGGTTTCTTCGGAGAATCCCAGCGCTTTAGGCGTATTCTTTAACTGGCTTATGCCTACGTTGGAGGTCATTATGATAATGGTGTTTTTGAAGCTTACCGTTCTGCCTTGGGCGTCGGTGAGTCTGCCGTCGTCCAGGATTTGCAAGAGAATGTTATAGACGTCGGGATGAGCTTTTTCAATTTCGTCGAACAAGATAACCGAATAAGGCTTTCTCCTTACCTGTTCGGTCAACTGTCCGCCTTCGTCGTAGCCTACATATCCGGGAGGCGAGCCGATTAGCTTGCTGACGCTGTGGCTTTCCATATACTCGGACATGTCAAGCCGTATCATAAGGTTCTCGTCGTCAAACATAGCTTCGGCAAGCGCTTTGGATAGCTCGGTCTTGCCCACGCCGGTGGGGCCTAGGAAGATAAAAGAGCCTATGGGTCTGTTGACATTCTTTAAGCCCGCTCTTGCGCGTCTTATCGCCTTGGCTATGCTTTGAACGGCTTCGTCTTGGCCTACTACGCGCTTATGCAGGATTTCTTCCAGTTTCATCAGCTTTTCTTTTTCGGTTTCGTTTATCTTGGTTACCGGAATCTTAGTCCAACTTGCCACGATTTCGGCAATGTCCTCGACGTCGATTTCGGCCTGATCCTCGATGTTCTTTTTCTTCCATTGGTTATTGAGTTTTTCGATTTCTTCTTTTAGCGCGTATATTTTGTCTCTTATTATCGAAGCCTTTTCAAATTCGTCCTTGCTCAAAACTTCGGCTTTTTCGGCTTCCAATCTTTTTAGCTCTTCTTCTTTTTCTTTTATTTGGGGCGGCATGGTGTTGCCGCTGACTTTTACTCGGCTTGCCGCCTCGTCGATCAGGTCGATAGCCTTATCGGGCAGGTATCTGTCCATAATATACCTTTCGGACAGTCTGACAGCCGCTTCGATTGCCTCGTCGGTTATCTTGACCTTGTGGAAGGCTTCGTAATTGTCCCTTAAGCCTCTTAAGATTTCGATAGCCTCTTCTTCGGTGGGCGGATTGACCATAACGGGTTGGAAACGGCGCTCAAGCGCTTTGTCTTTTTCGATAAACTTGCGGTATTCGTCCGTAGTGGTAGCGCCTATTGTCTGCAACTCGCCTCTTGCCAAATACGGCTTGAGCATATCCGCCGGCTTGACTTCGCCTCTTTCGGCGCCCGCGGTTGCCAAAGTATGCAGCTCGTCTATAAACACTATGATATTGCCGTGTTTGATTATGGCTTCTATAGCTCTCTTAAACTTTTCTTCCATATCGCCGCGGTATTTCGTGCCCGCAAGCATACTGCCTATGTCTAAAGCGAAAATGATTTTATCTTTCAATAATTCGGGCACGTCGCCTTTAACGATTGCCTGCGCCAAGCCCTCTACCACCGCCGTCTTGCCTACGCCGGGCTCGCCAATGAGCACGGGATTGTTTTTGGTCTTGCGGCAAAGGATTTGGATAATGCGCTCGATTTCGTCCTTTCTGCCGATTACGGGATCAAGTTTTTGGTCGCGCGCGCGTTCGGTTATATCCACGCCCAGTTCTTTTAAGAACGAAGGCAAAGGCGACGCGGGTCTTCTTTCGTTTTTGATTTCCCCGCTTGTAACTCCCAGATTGCCTAACTTGTCCAAGATATCCTGGGGCTTGACGTTAAGCTCTTGCAAGATGCTGTAAGCTATGCTGTCCGTGCTTTGCAAAAGCGCTACCAGCAAAAACTCGCTGCTTACCGCCGGCATCTTATATTGACGGGCAATTTGTTGGGACATAAGCAGGATATTTTTTGAGCGGGTGGAATAATGCAAGGGCGCGGAAAAGAATCCGCTGCCTGTTAAAAAGCTCTCTATCTGGTCAAGCGCGTTGCCCGCCGATATAAATCCCAATATCTTTTCGGGCGTAACGCCGCATTCGGCAAGCGCTTTTGCTGCTAAAGAATTGCCTTTTGCAATGCCGTATAAAATATGCTCGGTGCCTATTTCGTTGCCGCCTGTGGCGCGAACTATTTTTTCGGCTTCTTGTAAAGCGTTTAGGGCGCTTTGAGTCGCGCTGAATTGTCCAAAAAACATATCACACCTCTAAAATCTATTTTATTTTTAACTACTTATTACAATAATCATACCATTTTGGGCAATATATCCCTCAAAAATTCGGCTCGGTAAATATCGCGCTCAAGAGCGTCCAGCTTTTTGCCGCTTCTTAAAGCCAAGTTAGCTGGTCTGCAAGCCACTATTACCTCGTCCAATGCCGAATTTTTGACTTTTAATATTCCTAATGCCGCGCCGAGCTTTATTAGGGATATATTTTGCATAAACTCGGCTGTGTCAATTTTGTAAGCGTTGGTTAAAATTCCCCAAGCGCGCATAATCATGTCTGTCAGTTCCACGCGGTTTTTGCTCATCAATGTCTCGCGCGCTATCTCCTCGGCTTCGGCGACTTTGTAGATTTGGTTCTTTACGGAATTGATTATCTCTCTTTCGCTCAATCCCAAGGAATATTGATTGCTTAATTGATACATATAGCCTTCGGCTTGGGTGCCTTCGCCGTAAACGCCCCTTAACGCCAAAGCGTCCTTGGAACTGGAGAAAATAACGTTGTTTATCGTTCGGTTTATGGTCAAAGCGGGCAAAAACATCATTACGGAAGCGCGCATTGCTGTTCCAAGATTGGTCGGACAACCCGTAAGGTATCCGAGATGGATATCAAACGCTATCTCGGAGTTTTCGCTTATGAGATCGTCCACTTTGTCGGCAAGCTCGTATGCGGACTCTAGATCCAGCGCGCGCTTGATGACTTGGATTCTTATATGGTCCTCTTCGTTTATCATTACTGATAAAGTAGTGTCTTTGTTTAAGAACATTGCGCCCGTTTTGATGTTTTCGGCCAGCGCGTTGGAAATCAGGTGCTTTTCGGTATAAGCCTTAATTTCTACGGGCTCCAAATCTTTGAGCATTATAAGTTTGCCGTCAATATATTTTTCTAATGGCTCGCTTATTTCTTTTATGACTCTCAAACCGTCCTCAAAGCCCATTTTATTGGGAAACGGATATTTGGCAAGATTGCGGGCTAGTCTTATGCGGGTGCTTATTACATAATTGCTGATATCGCTCTTAATCATTTTTGATTTCCTTTAAGCTGCTCGATTTGTTTTTTTATTAATGCCGCGTCCTCGTATCTTTCTTCTTGCACCGCCTTTTTTAGTTCGGCGTTTAGGCGTTGAAGATTGATATAGGTCTTGGCTATGCCGTTGGGGCCTTTGCCCGTATGGATAGTGTCCTTTTGGCACTTTCTGATGACGCTGTCCATTATTGGCGCGAAAACTTCGTAGCAGCGCGCGCAGCCCACAAAAGCGGTTTCCAAAAACTCTTTGCTGGTGGTGCCGCATCGAGGGCATTTTAAGGAAGGGACGGAGGGCGAATTGCGTTCGACGCCGAATAATTGATCAAAGATGTCGCCCAAGTCGTTAAATATATCGCCAAAGTCGTCCAAAAAGCCGCTGCCCAATCCTGTGCCCATTTTTTGTTTGAGGATCTGGGAATTGCATTCGGGACATAGATATCTAACTTTGGTTACGCCGTTGAGTATATAAACATTGGGATAGCCTTCCCGTTTTTTGCAATTTTCGCATAACATTTAATTTGCCTCCTTAAATAAGCCCGCCAGGATTGTTTTTAGGATATTGGATCTTAAAATATCCTTACAATCGGTAGGCGCGATTAACGCTTTGTCCGATATGGCCAGTTTTATGATATCGGCTTCTCTTTCGCTGATAACCTCTTCCTCGCGAAGTCTTTTGATAAACTGGACGGCCTTGTGATAGGTTAGTCCTTCTTTTAAAGTATATTCATCTAATCTTTTTAATAGTTCCTGGTAAGAAGGAGCTATTCTTATCAGGGTTATAAAGCCGCCGCCGCCCCTTTTGCTCTCTATCACAAAGCCGTGCTCTAAGCTAAAACGGGTGGCTAAAACATAGTTAATTTGACTGGGCGCGCAATCAAAATACTGGGCGAGCTCGTTGCGCGATATGTTTATCGTGTCGCTTTCGCCCATCAGTCTTTTGATAAATTGTTCAATCAAATCGCTTATGGTAGCCATCGTTTTATCCAGAAGTTTGACTTTCTTTGACTTTTCGAAAAGATTATAGCACCGCCCTATGCGGTTGTCAATATGATTTTTTGTAATATTTTAACAAAGTATGTTGGTAAGATGGTTTTTGAGGCTTTTTTAGGGTTTTGATGATTAATTTTTGAGACGCAAAATAAAGTTTTTTACAAATATTGATATTAACAGCTATTTTTGCTATAATTATGTATATCAAAACTTTAGGGGGTCGTCATGGGCGAACGATTCGCCAGAAAACTCCAAGAATTGATGGACATAAATATGATAACGCCATCCGAACTTGCCAGACGATTGAATTTGTCGAGAATGATGATTTATCAGTATCTCAACGAAATATCTATACCGTCTTATGAAAGGATACCCGCAATGGCACAGGTTTTAAAGTGCGACGAGCAGGAGCTAAAAGCCGCCGCGTATGAGGACTATAAAGAAAAAAAGGAAAAAAGAAAAAGAGGTATGAAAGGTTAAGTTTTTTGGGCGTCTTTATTTTAAAAAAATCGCGGTCTATTGACCGCTTTTTGTATATCTTGCCCTGTTATATATTAAGAACGAAAAAATCTTTAATATTTATAATAAATTTATTTTCGAACTTGTTTAAAATGCAAAAACGCGAGCACGCAAACAGGCAGAAAATAAGCGCACCATATCTCTAAGAGCAATGTGCCAATCCATTTTACGCCGGGTTTGAAAATGCCCAGCATAGGCGCGATTATACAGCTTATAAAAAAGACTCCGTGAATCATTAATAGAGCTTTCAGCCATTTATCGATTTTGGTTTGAGGTTTTATAGAAAGCCCGATAAAGAAGGTCGACAAGGCCATTATTCCGTAGCCTAATAAATCAAAATTAAAAAATAAACCTAACCTTTGGTAGTCTAGAATTTTTAAAGCTTCGCTATTCAGATCGTCAAGTCTGACAGAGGTCAATTGAGCAAAATACACCAGTAAAATTATTGTCGCGTATATGCTTGAAAACGCCACTCCAACGGCGGCGGGCGTTTTGCGCTCCTGAACGCTTTCTTGGTAAAAACCAGCCGCCATGATTACATACCCTAACGCCAAAAATATGCATACAAGGTAGCTGCCAAAAGCAAATATAGGCATAAATATCATAAATAAAATTATAGAAACAGAGGCGGTTATAGCGCCGATTCTGGCTATAATAGAATTCATAAATATCCTTTAAAGAAATTTCTCCAAAAAATTTATTAGATTTATTTTAATATATATGTATTTATTTTACAACTATATTAATAAATGCTTGATTTAATTATAAAAAGCATGGAGTCAAAGCGAGCTTTTTTATTTCTTATATCACATCTAAGAAAATTAAGCTTTTTTTAGAGTTAATAAAAACCTCAACTTCGATAAGTCAAGGTAGAGACGGCGGCGCCGCGGAAGATAAGTTCTAATCTAAACATATAGCAAAAATTACACATTAATAAATAATATAATGCGGTTTATTTACTAGCTTTTTGATTATATTTTTGATAAAATACATTATGCTTCATGCGAGAGTGGCGAAACTGGCAGACGCGCACGTTTCAGAGGCGTGTGGGTAACACCATACGGGTTCAAGTCCCGTCTCTCGCACCAGAGAAATCTAATAATGCTATTGTAGATATTTTACACATAATTGGTTTTGGGAAAATAATTAGCTACAAAAGAAAAAGAATCTAAGAAATTGAGAGGGTATGAAAATGATTCTTTTTCAAGAAAAAACCCAAAAATACGATCATTTAGTAAAGCAGCAAAGCAAAAATTCCACTCTCTGTAACGCATTAATATTTGTTACTTTTATTATTGGTTTAGCCATTTCCATTTTTTTAGGGCTTCAAAACGCCAAGTTAATATTAATAACATTTCCGATAACGATTATAGCTGTTTTAGTGATATATTTCTTTTTCGGCAAAAAATTTGAAAAAAATACTCAGCAAATTATAAAAATCTTTTGCGAAGAGTATAACATCTCAAATAAAGATTATAAAATTAGATGCGTATCTGACAACAGCGACATCTTAAAAAAAATTACTTTTAACGAAATTAATAATGATAACGGAAAAAATCTAATATGCAAACTGGAAAATGATAATTTGGTTTTTGTAGCACATGATTTTCTATATATAGCAAATGAAAAATCATATGGCTATAATTACATAAAATATATCTCAACTGACTTCGGAAAAATGATTATCCCGCTTGACGCAATTGATTATTATCTTCTAAAACCTAACGCCCTTTGTGTATTAGTCGTAAAACATGACGATCAATTAATCAAAATTGATTTTAACACTGACAAAGTTTTTGATATTTTAATTCCGCAAAAAGAATATTATTTTAGCACCGCAAAAAAGCAGGATTTAGATTAACTGCAATATTTAAGACATTTTAAAATTAATTAGATATTTTTATAAAAACCGCTATATCAGCGGTTTTTGTATTTTTATGTAAATTTTATCTTCTTAATAAAGATTACCAAACCACAAAAGCTATAAAGGCGGCGAAGAATACCTATAAACCGTAAGCGGTTCGTATTTATAAAAGAAGCTGATATATAATACAGAAAAACGGCATTCCCCTGCAGTTTTATGCTCTATCCATAATGTTATATTATTCTCTTGGCCATCCAGATGTCAGGTTTGCCCGGGCCGTTAGCGTCGGGAATGACGCCTACTATTTTGTAGCCTTGTTTTAGATAAAAAGAATATGGGTGTCCGCCTATATTTTTTATATTGGCGATTTTTTCAAAGGTGTTTTCGTATAAATCCTCGCCGTATAACGAAGTCTTGCCGCTTTCGTCGTCAGAACCTAAATATATAGTAACGCCGCCGCGCTTTTTAACCTCTTTTTCCAAAGCCGCTGCCAGCGCCGCGCCTACGCCTTTTCCTCTATATTGTTCTAAAACTCCCAGAGGATGCAATTCCCAACCCGTAACGCCGTATTGAGGCATCGCGCCCACGACGCCTATGACTTTGTCGTCCTCAATGGCTATAAGCGCGACGTTTTGCGAGTTTAAAAAATGTGATACCATACCCTCGTCTCCAAAGACTGCTAAAGATAGCTTTTTAACTTGGGGAAAATATTCTTTTGAGAATTTGATTATTTTCATAGTTTAATTTTATATACGCGTATAATCGAAGTTATAAGCTCTCGCTGAAAATTGAAAAATCAGAAGTTTA
>DATCJN010000021.1:0-6458 GCA_036562755.1 Clostridia bacterium
AGTCTAGGGTTTGACCCAAAAGATTGCATCGCAGTGGAGGATGCGATTAACGGCGTAAAAGCAGCGCATGCTGCGGGCATGAAGTGTATCGCGGTTACCACTAGTTTTACGGCGGACGAACTAAAACTATATAATCCTGAATATATTATTAATGATATATCCGAAGTTTTGGATATATTATAATTTATAAAAAAACAGTAATAATAAAAAATAACAGCAAAATAAAATTAGAAGATTTAGGAATTTTAAAATTTTTAGATAAAAAAGTCTTGCAACTTTTTAAAAAAATTGCTATATTATAATAGCTATTTTGATTCGTCTGGGTGTGGTGCAGCTGGTAGCACGCATGGTTAGGGACCATGAGGTCGTGAGTTCAAATCTCGCCACTCAGACCATAAAAAACCGCTAGATTTAGCGGTTTTTTTGTTTTTTAATGCTTTTATTTAAAAAGCTAAAATAAAATAAAAAGCGCATTCTTTTTGAATACGCTTTTTCTTAAAATCTCCCCGTCGTCATAAATTCTATGTATTTATATTAACTTTAATTTTTATTTTTTTATTAGGTTACTTTATGGGCTTTATATGCGGGGTTAATTCTTTCTGATACATATTTGCCCAATGAAGGAGCGTTCATTAATTCATTATAAACATACAAAGGCACATTGTAATAGCGGTAGGTTCCTTTTGTATGGAATTCGATTTGCAAAATACCGTTTTCATAACCAATGGCTCTGATACTGGACGATACGACACTCTTCATTTCCATAATTTTCACCTCCCTATCATCAACGCTATTATAGCATAATGGTAAAATTTTTTCAATATCTACCTATTAAATCTGTAAAACTTTGACAATAATTACAATTTTTTGTTCATTTTGCATAAAATATGCCAATAAACACATTATTTAGGAAATATTACACAAGATAATTATGATAAAAAACCTTGAGGTGTAAGATGAGAAAAAATATATTTATTATATTTACTATCGTCTTAATAATCTTTTGCATGATTATTTTAAGCGGATATGAAAAGGCTCAATTAGCCGGCGTGTTTGGAATGGATAATTCCGCTTCTTATGAAATATTTGAGAACGAAGAGGATGTTATTTCTGAAGAATTTATTAATTCTAACGCATCTGTCTTTATGATAAATAATGACCAAGATCGAGATAAAAATCTAAGAGAATTTAAAAGGCGAAAAAGGCATAGATATTTTGGAAATATTTTTAGGCTTTTTGACTGCGCGCCTTTCAAGCCAATAAAGCCCGATTTAAAAAGGTCCATTTTCCCCAAAAGACGAGAACCTGTAAAAACCCTGCCCTCGCAAGACAAGGCTTCTTCTTCGCTTGCCCAAAAAGAAGTTTTGTTGCAAACGGCTTTTGGCAATGTAATAAAAAAGGATGAAGTCAATAAATTATTAGTCAAGGGCAATTTGGTAGGCGGACAGTATTATGAAAACATAATAATAGAAATATACGATTTAAGCGGCGTTTTACTTAACACCATTCGCCCCAAGACCGATTCGGGATATAATCCCAATATATTATTGGCGGATTTTACGGGCAACGGCTTAAAGCAAATCTTTTTGGGCATTAACTCGGGCGGAAGCGGCGGATTCGGATATTTCTATGTCTTTGACGCTCAAAATAATGAAATAAAGACGTTATTCGATTACCAAGAGTTTTCCCAAAACAATCAATATACGGGCGAATATATAGATAATTATAAAGCCAAAGTAACAAAACAAGGCTCTAAAGAAAGCTACATAATTGATTTATCTCTACGCCCCAAAGATTATCTGGATATGATATGGAAGCCCGACGGCCAGTTGATTGTCCCTAGAAGCGTGGACATTTCGGACGTCAATACAGTCTTTCCGTATTATAATTCTACTACGGGCGTTTACGAATTAATGATTTATCAACGGATAACTGGTCTGTTTAACGCGGACAGTTTGGGCTATGTCATAACTCAGCAGCATTTCAAAGACGGCAAGTTTGTTACGTTTTACGACGGATTGATGATTTTCTCTCAATAAAAAGCGGTCGCTTGACCGCTTTTTTATCTTTATATATAGATAGTTTAAGCATAAATTTTTTATTGGTTCGCATAATAGAATTATGAAAAAATCGGCTTATTTTTTGGCTATTCTTGGTTTAATTATTTTCTTTTTAGGCGGAGGATTTACGCCCACAAAGCGTGATTATATAAAATGGGTGGAATTTAATGTTCCTTACGGCATTTTGCATTTGGCATATAAATACGATGTAGACACAGCATATGACGAGATTCATTGCGACATGTGCGAAATGCTTGCGTATTTATCGGCAAAAAACGGCAACCGCTTTTCCAATAAAGATTATAAAGAATTAAACAAATTGGCACAAAAACTAAAAACGGGCATAAAGGCGGAATACCTAATCCAAGGCGATAAAAAATATTACAGATATTATTTGGAATGTTATCGAGCCATCTTTGCCAGATTTTTGGATTATTATATAACCGAAGACGGTCAAACGGGCTACGGATTGATAGCTTATTTTCCCATAGCAAAAGGTTACGGCGTTTCCTCCTATGACGACTTCGGCAATAGGCGCGATTACGGATTTAGAAGAAGGCACACCGGTCACGATATGTTCGGCGCTACGGGCACGCCTATTATCGCCGTAGAAGGCGGAACTATTACCGAATTTGGCTGGAACAGATACGGCGGCTGGCGCATAGGCATACGCTCGGACGACGGCAAAAGGTTTTATTATTACGCGCATTTGCGCAAAAACCGCCCCTATGCTCAAGGGCTTGAAAAAGGTTCTAAGGTCGTGGCAGGGCAAGTAATCGGCTACATGGGCGCCACGGGTTACAGTTTCCAAGAAAATAAAAATATGCGCACTAACCCCCATTTACACTTCGGTTTGCAGTTGATATTTGACGAAAGCCAGGTAAAAGGCAATAACGAAATTTGGATAGACGTAAATAACATTTGCAAATTATTGGAACACAACCGCGCAACAACGGTAAAAGATCCGGAAACCAAAGAATATAAAAGCGTAAACTTAAGACGCGCTATACCTAAAAAACATCATAAAGAAAAACCTTTTTAATATAGTTTGGATAGGGCGAAGATATGTTAAAAATAAGGTTAAAAATATATAGCGACGCGTATTTATATCTGGTTGAGCTTATAAAGGCAAAAGCTATTGACAGATTATTTAAATATATAGTCTAATTTTTGCAATTTGTGCTTTCATAATGACAATTTGTGAAAATTTTAAAAAATTAATAGTTAATTTTTGTTACAATACATTGATAGAATTGGTTTATGGGGAGGGGAAAATGATTTTATCGTTTCTAGGTTTCCCATGTTTTCTTATTTCCAAAAAATACAATAAATCTGTGTCTTGTTTTTTAGTCGCTATGTCCTATAATAATTATGTAAATATAATTTCCACAAAAGAGAACGATGAAATTTAAAGTCGCAATTGTTGAAGACCATAAACCAAGCGCAGATGTTTTGACGGGCTATCTGCAGAGGTATTCAAAGGAAAACAATGTCGAATTTGATATTGTATATTTTAGCGATGGCGACCAAATTGTATTTGAGTACAAGCCCATATACGATATTATTTTCTTAGACATTGAAATGCGCATTTTGGACGGCATGACGTCCGCAAGACATATCCGCGAACTTGACAAGGATGTTGTTATAATCTTTATAACCAATATGTCGCAATATGCGGTCAAAGGATATGAGGTTGATGCGCTTAGCTATCTATTAAAACCTATAACTTACTTTGCTTTTTCGCAAGAGTTAAAAAGGGCTATTGAAAAAATAAAAACCAAAGAAAATAATTATTTTATTTTTTCGACCAAAGATGAAACAATCCGTTTGCATACTTCCGAAGTTCTGTATATTGAAAGCGTAAAACATAAGTTAATTATTCATACTAAAGACAAACAATATGTTATTAACGGTCCGATGAGAGAAATTGAAAATAAACTTTCTAATTTTAATTTCTTTAGATGCAACAACTGTTATTTAGTAAATCTCGCAAGAGTTACAGGCGTTAAAGATAATTTTGTTCTGGTAGAAGATCGACAATTATTAATAAGCCGTCCTCGTAAAAAGGTTTTCATGGAAGCCTTAACCAAATATTTTGGAGATATGGTGTTATGACTAATGAAATTGTCCGTCATATACCGCGATTTCATACCGCTATAGCAGAGTGGGCGGCTTGTCTCATTCTAATATTGTTTTTGAAAAAGCGTTTTAAAGGGTGGAAATTAATTTTTATTATTGCGGCGTTTTTTGCGATCCAAACCTTATGGCAGCTTATAGCCGGCGAATTGCCCCTTGCTTATTGGGTGCCCGGAATGATGTTTGCCGTCTTTATAATGGCATTGTTTATTTATGTTGCTTGCAATGTAACGGTACTTGAGGCGTTGTATTGGTGTATTCAGGCTTTTATTGTTGCGGAATTTTCGGCGTCGTTTGAATGGCAAATAAGCTTCTATATTACTTCGTCCTTAAAATTAAAGGTAATTATCCAAAAAATAATTGAATACGCGATTATGATAATAGTTTACGGCGGTGTTTACGCCATAAACTATTTCTTAGAGCAAAGATATATGAACAATGCCACCATTTTAGAGGTGCGTCCGCGCGATTTGCTTACAGTCCTTGGAATCGCGGTATCCGTTTTTACAATAAGCAATCTTAGTTTTATTACCAAAAATACTCCCTTTAGCGGCAGATACGCCGTAGAGATATTTTATATAAGGACCTTGGTTGACTTGGTGGGACTGGTGCTGTTGTATTCTCAGCGCGAGCAAAAATTATGGATGCACGCAAAAACCGAGGTTAGCGCATTGCAAAACGTTCTGAACAGGCATTATGAGCAATATCGAATGTATAAAGAATCAATCGATATCATTAACCGCACCTATCATGATCTAAAACATCAACTAGCCGTAATCCGCGCCGAGCAAAATCCGGAAAAGAAAGCTGAATATTTGGACGCGTTAGAGAGCGGCATTAAGTATTATGAGGCTCAAGTCAAAACGGGCAACGCGGTTTTAGACGTCATTTTAACTTCAAAGTCTATGATATGTCTTAAACATAATATAAACTTTTTGTGCGTAGCGGACGGAAAACTTCTTGATTTTATAGATGTTTTGGATATATGCTCTATTTTTGGCAACGCGTTGGAAAACGCCATAGAAGGAGTGAAAAAAGTAGAAGACCGCGAGAAAAGGATTATAAAATTGGCGGTTTACTCCAAAAACGACCTTTTGATAATTAATTTCAGCAACTACTATGAATCCAAATTAAAATTTGAGAACGGTAATCTAGTCACCACAAAGAAAGATAAGAATATTCACGGCTACGGTATCAAAAGTATAAAAATGACGGTTGCTAAATACGGCGGAATGGTTAACATTGACACAAAAGGCAACTGGTTTAATCTAAGCATATTAATCCCAATGGGCAAAAAACAGCTATCTATTAACAGCGAACATCAGAAAAACGAGGTAAAGAGCGAATGGAAAGGTACGATTATTTGATTGTAGGCGCAGGTTTATTCGGAGCGGTATTTGCGCACGAGGCCACAAAACGAGGCAAAAGATGTTTAGTAATCGATAAGAGAAATCATATAGGCGGCAATGTTTACACTCAAGAAATTGAGGGAATTAATGTCCATGTCTATGGCGCGCATATATTCCACACTAATGATAAAGAAGTTTGGGACTATGTAAACTCTTTCGCCGAGTTTAACCGCTATACAAATAGTCCTATCGCTCGTTATAAAGACGAGATATATAATCTTCCATTTAATATGAATACCTTTTATGCTATGTGGGGAGCAAAAACCCCTCAAGAAGCCAAAGAGATAATCGCCCGCCAGGTTCAAGAAGCCGGAATAACCCAGCCCAGAAACTTGGAAGAACAGGCGATCTCTTTAGTGGGCACGGATATTTATAATAAACTAGTCAAAGGCTACACCGAAAAACAATGGGGCAAAGACGCGCGCGAGCTTCCGCCTTTTATCATAAAACGCCTGCCTGTAAGGTTTACTTTTGATAACAACTATTTCTCCGATCGTTACCAGGGCATTCCTATTGGAGGATATACTCAAATAATCGAAAAGATGCTATCCGGTTGCGATGTAAAACTCAATGCCGATTATTTTGAGAACAAGCCGTATTACGACAGCATAGCCGAAAAGATAGTTTACACGGGCAGCATTGACAGATACTTTGATTATTGCTACGGCGAATTAGAATATCGCTCGCTTAGATTTGAGACGGAAATTATCGACACCGATAACTATCAAGGCAATGCCGTGGTTAATTATACAGAAAGAGAAATACCTTATACCCGCATTATAGAGCATAAACACTTTGAGTTTGGGACTCAACCCAAAACTGTAATAACCCGCGAATATCCTGCCGCCTGGTC
>DATCJN010000026.1:0-82160 GCA_036562755.1 Clostridia bacterium
AAATATAATTAAAAATTCAGACTGACGTGCCTATCTTTTTTGGGGCTTTTTGATGTCAAAACTAAAAATCGCGCGCAATACTAAGGTTAACACTATTAATCCCGCTAAAATAAATAAGATATTAACCGAAATATCAGCAAGTAATATAGCGCTAAAAGTCAACATTGAGATTATATAAGCGCTGGCTAGATGTATAAAAAACGAAAGAGCAGCCCATTTTCTTCCCAATTCCCTGCTTATAGCGGCAATGGTGGCTGCGCAGGGACTGTATAACAAAACAAACACCAAAAACGGAATCGCCTGTTTCCAAGACGGCAATATAAAATTTATTCCGCCTAAAGTCGATATCGTGGAAATAACGGTTTCTTTAGCAACAAGACCGCAAATAAGCGCGGTTACGGCCTGCCATTTTGTTATTCCAATAGGCATAAAGGCGGGCAACAGAAATTGAGATATGTCTTTTAGTATGCTGTCGCCCGCCAAGCCCACATAGCCAAAGCGCCAATTAAAACTGCCTAAAACCCATACAATCATATTCACCAAAAACAGCACGGTGCAAACGCGTATAAAGAAGTTTTTTATTTCTTTTCCCACCACTTTAAGAACCCGCCTTATCGACGGAAACCTGTAAGGCGGCAATTCTACAAAAAAGTCGTTTTCTTTAAAATCTATTTTTAGGAATTTGTTAAAAATCAATGCCCAGGCGCAAGCGGCGGCTATTCCGCCTATATATAACGCGGTTACTATAAGATAGCTGTTTTTAGCAAAAAACGCGCCCGAAATTGCCAAAAACACGGGCATGCGCGCGCTGCACGACATAAATGGCGTAACCATAACGGTCTTTAGTCTGACGCTCGGCTGTTCTATGCTTTTTGCCGTAAACACTGCCGAGGCCGAACACCCAAAGCCCATCAGCAGCGTATAGGCCGCGCGGCCGTTTAGACCCAGTTTTTGCAAAATTCCGTCCAAAACATAAGCCGCTCTTGCCATATATCCGCTATCCTCTAAAACAGCCAGACACAAAAACAAAACCGCAATCTGAGGCAAAAATTCTATTACGCTTCCCGCGCCATCCAAAATCGCCTCGCAGACAAATTTATTATAGCCCACGCTTGCGCCCGCTTTAGCAAGCCCTGCCGCAACCGCGGACTGTAATTTTTCTATACCAAGTCCTAAAATATCCGAAAAAAACCTGCCCGCAACTTCAAATGTAACAAAAAACGCCGCGCCCATTATAAAAATAAAAATAGGCAGGCACAAAAATTTGTTAAGGATAATTTTATCCGCTTTGGACAGCTCGGTAACCTTTTCGACCTTTTTTATTTCAGGCATCAATTTATCTATATAAGCATATGTCTTTTGCGCGTCTATCTCTTGAAGCGCTTTTTCTATATCTATTGTCGGTTTGCTTGGAGTTTTTGCGCTATTTATTATTTGCTCGCACAAAGCGTCTAGGTTGAGGCGCTTTTTGGCGCTTACGGCGATGACGGGGACTTGAAGTTTTTGAGACAATTTTTCAAAATCTATATAAAAATCTTTTTGCTCGTCGGCCATATTGATAACCATAATCATATTTACGCCCAGCAATTTTAGCTGCAAAGTCAGATATAGATTACGGGCGAGCGATTTAACTTCGCAAATATTTAGAACAACGTCGGCCCCTTTTTTTAGCCTATCCAGCGTAACTTTTTCTTCCGCGCCTGCAAGCTTAAGCGAATATATCCCCGGCAAGTCTTCTAAGACTATGGTATGGTCTTTATACTTGAATTCTTTTTGTACGCCAGAAACGGTAACGCCGTACCAGTTGCCCGTGTGAAAATTGCTCTTGGTCAACTCGTTAAAAATAGTGGTCTTGCCCGTATTGGCGTTGCCTATCATCAACGCGTTAATTTTCAAGTTAATCCCCCGCCTTTAACAACCTAACTTCTATCGATTTTGCGAGCGAGCCTCTTAAGCCCGCGATATTATCTCTTATCAAAATCAACCGCCCGTCAAATAAACTTTTGTTGAGAACTTTTATCTTGGTGTTCTGGGTGTAGCCCAATTCGGTCAGCCTTTTTGCGCTAAATCCGCCGACCTTTATTATTTCGGCGCAATCGCCTATTTTTAAATCGTATATAGTCATAAACACTATATTTTATTAGTCCAAGAACAAAAATATAAATGAGGAGGAAAACTTTGCTTAAATAAAATCAATTTTTAAAAGCAATTATTTTTTAAAAGGTTAATTTTTTGATAAATACTATTTTACTTATGTTTCATATTGTGTTAAAATGTGTATGAAAAAAAGTTATAAACTTCCTATAAAAACAAAAAAGGCAAGAATTTTATTCTTGCCTTTTTTGTTATGCTCTATAAATTTTATTTAATAAATCTAAATAAGTTATACGCCAAGAACAGCGCGCCCATCAAGGAAGCTACCAAGCTTACGACGGTTATTTGGGTATTGATGCTGGGGCCTGCGGTATCCTTAAACGGATCGCCTACGGTATCGCCTACGACAGCTGCTTTGTGCGCTTCGCTGCCTTTGCCGCCGTTGTTGCCCGCTTCAATATACTTCTTGCTGTTGTCCCATAGACCGCCGCTGTTGGACATAAACAGAGCAAGCAGCAATCCGCTTATGATGTTGCCGGCTAAAAATCCGCCCATAGCTTGAACGCCGCCTACGAATCCGACAACCATGGTAATGATTATCGCGAATAAGCCGGCGGGTATGAGCTCTCTTATCGCGCCGTGGGTAGCTATAATAATACATTTATCGTATTCGGGAATGACGCCTTCTTTGCCTTCTTTAAGTCCGGGTATTTCGTCAAACTGTCTATGGATTTCTTTAACCATTCTTTGCGCGTTGCGGTCAACGCCCAAGATTTGCATAGCGCTGAATACGGCGGGAACCGCAGCGCCGATAACCAATCCGAAGAAGACCAAAGGATTGGTGATGTCAAAGCCCGTAATCTTCTCAAGACCTAAATCATCCGCAGCAGCGTTGACTTCGCTTATAAACGCGCCCAACAAAGCTATAACGGTAAGTCCTGCTGCGCCGATGGCGAAACCTTTTGTAATAGCCTTAACGGTATTGCCCGCGGAGTCCAGGCTGTCCGCTCTTTCCAGAACTTCTTCGCCCAAGCCGCCCATCTCCGCAAGACCGCGAGCGTTGTCAACAATAGGTCCGTAAGCGTCGTTGCTGATAATCATTCCGACTATGGATAACATGCCTACCGCAGCCATAGAAATACCAAACATTCCATAGCCTTCGCCTAAAGGCGCGCATAGATAATAAGCGCCCAATGCGGATACGGCAATGCCTATCATAGCGGGCAGCACGCTCAAGAAACCGTAGCTTACGCCCGACAGGATTGTAAACGCGGGACCGCTTTGAGAGGATTTTGCAACGTTTTGAACGGGGCGTTTGTTGTCGTTGGTAAAGTAATCGGTAACGATGCCTATAAGCACGCCTACTACCAAGCCCAAGGCCGACGCGCCCCAAATCCGCCATTGAAATTTAAATAAAACGGTGGCGATTGCTGACAAGGCTACGAACAAGCCGGTTGTAATATAGGTGCTTATATTAAGCGCGGTAGTGGGATCTTCTTTCTTGCCCATACGCGCCAGGAATATTCCTATTAAGGAGGATAGCAAACCGATAGACGCAAACGCAAATATCATCATTACATTTTTGGCTTGGTTTAGGCTAGCCGCCATAACCAATGCCGCTGTCATGGAAGCCACGTTGGAGTCAAACAAGTCAGCGCCCATGCCCGCTACGTCGCCTACGTTGTCGCCTACGTTATCGGCTATAACCGCGGGGTTGCGAGGATCGTCTTCGGGAATACCCAATTCTACCTTGCCGACCAAGTCGGCGCTGATGTCGGCGGTTTTAGTGAAAATACCGCCGCCCGCTTTGGCAAACAACGCCAAGCTGGACGCGCCGAAGCTAAAGCCCAAAAGCAAAGTGGAGTTGCCTGTTGCCATATAAACCAAATATGCAAGTCCTATTCCCAAAAGGCTTGCGCCTACTACCGCCAGTCCCATTACGGCGCCGCCGCGGAAACCGCATAAAAAGCTGGGCTTTATGCCCTTTTGAGCCGCTTCGGCGGTTTTGATGTTGGCAATAGTGGCTATGGCAATTCCGATATAACCCGCAAGACAGCTAAACGCGTTGCCAAACAAATAAGCCAAAACTACTGTTATATGGTCTAGTATGGTTTCGGATATATTGCCTTGCCATATGGGATGAGGCAAGAAAACAAAGATAAACAAAGAAACGACGCCCGCGAATTTTGCAAGGATAATATATTCCTTTTTCAAAAATGTCATTGCGCCGTTTCTAATGTGTTTGCCCATTTCGGCAATCGTGGGATTATCCGAGGGCTGCTTTTTTATCCATAAATAAAACCATGTAACAAAAACAAAGGCGAGCAAACTTACGACAATGCCCGCTACGATGAATAAAATAGTGGTGGTATTCAACAGCATTTCCCCTTTAGTTTAAAGTTTTTGGGTTGGTAAAATCACCCAAGGCTTATTCTATTACTATAATACTATTCTGTCAATGGTGATTTTGCCCAATTAATTAATAATTTTGCCAACAATTCACAAAAATATTGCCCTAATTAACAATAAAAAATACTATATTTTCTTTATCTTTCTTAAAATCGCGCTGTATCGCTGTTCGTCTTTTACAAGATGCCTTTCGATTTCCACAAAACCGCACTTTCTGTATGTCTTATATAATTCTTCCTGGTCGTCAAAAACTTCGGCAATATAAACTTTATACGGAGTTTGGGATACGACAAAGTTTATAAGCTCCTCTTCGGCGTTTTCGTCCTTAAATTCTTCCAAGATCTCTATAGGCTCCAAAAACGCCATATCGTCCTCGTAATGAGATATGGGATAGCTATAATGCTTTACTTTTTCATAACAAAGCTTGCCTTTGCCGCCTAAATATTTTTTTAACTCTTTGAGATTAAGCGTCATAGCGCGCTTTTTGTTATCGCTTATCCCTAACATGCCTATGGCTTGCTCTTCACCCAGAGCTATATAAAAATTATCCAAAGAAAAAGCGTGGCAAAAGGCTTTGATTAAGTTCTCCTTGTTTTTTTGCTTTTTTGCCTCTTTATCCTTTTCCTTAAATAAAAAACTAAAAAGACCTAAGTTGTTGGTTACAAAAATTTCAGCCATATCCTCTTTTATATCCTCTAATTCCAACGCTCGTTTTACCGTAACCATTCTCTTTCACCTCTAATCTTTTATTAAAATTGTATCACAAATGCCCTCCGCTTGCCAATATTCAACAAAAAAAGCCGCTATATCGCGCGGCCTTTTTTGGAAAGGATGGGGTATATCTTTATATAAAAGAGAGGGTAGTAAGTTATTTTATGTCTTTAAACACTCTTAAACTCGGCAGGGCTTTGCCGTCGTAAGAGAACAGAGCCTGGTTCGCCCAAGAATTTTTTGTGCCTGCTTCCGCCCAGCCTACGCCTGAAACCGGAATCCAGCAGCCTTCCCAATAGAAAATTCCATATCCTTGAGAAACGGCGGATAGAGTAGATATTACGTCAACCAATAAATCCGCCTGTCCTTGCGGATTTACCGAATAGCCCGAAACGGGCTTCGCGTTGCCGCTAGGCGAGAAAATATTATTGGCGTTAGGGTGCGAGGCGTATGTGAAGCCGTAAGAAATTTCTACTATAGAGATTAATTTTGTAGGAAATTCCTGCGCCAGCGCCCTTACCGTATTGCCCAATTGACTAACAGTTCCATGCCAATACGGATAATATGACAAGCCGATTACGTCATAATCGATACTGTCAAAAGTATGGAAAAATTCTTTTATAAAGTCCGTTCCGCTCATGCCCTTGGCTAGATGGATTACGGTTAAAATGTCAGAATCATAATCCTTTACCGCGTCGTTGCCCGCTTTTATGTATTTTTTGAGATTAACGCTTGCGCCCGAATACGAGCCCCTTATAGCGCTGGACAACGCCGGTTGCGAATTTTCGACTATGTATTCATTCGCGCCCGGGGCGTGAATTATCATTCCCGGGGTTATTTCATTGCCTATCTGCACCATGTCGGGTTTGGCGCCCGCTTTGTCCAGGGTTTCGATGGTCTGATAGGTAAAATCATATATGGCCTGGGCAATTTGATCGGACGTCGTATAATTCAACCACGCCTTAGGAATGACCTGCTTGCTGGGGTCTGCCCAAAAATCGCTGTAATGAAAATCCAATAAGACTTTTAGTCCCGCTTTTTTGGCCGATCTTGCTATTTCCAAGATTCTGGGCAAGTCGCAAATGCCGCCGCCATAAGGAATCTTTACCTCTTGGCCGTTTTGCGTTACAGTCTTATACGG
Source organism: Clostridia bacterium (assembly GCA_036562755.1). Lineage (GTDB taxonomy): Bacteria > Bacillota > Clostridia > Christensenellales > DUVY01 > DUVY01. The sequence continues at coordinate 6,356 of DATCJN010000026.1, forward strand.
GTCATTCCAAAGCCTTAGGCGGACATAGTTTACCCCGTTGTTTTTTAATATTTGATAAACATTTTGTCTTAAGCCTTCATGGTTATAAAACTTTCCGCCCTTATCCAAGACTTCGTATAAAGTCGAAATATCTATGCCCAGCGGAAAGTCTTGCCTTAGATTTTGGACTTTATCAATATTAATTTCGTTAAACCAGCTTGATTGGTCAAAGGTCGGGGAATAATTATCCTCCTCGACTTCAACGGTAAAACTGCCTCTGCCACCCTTAGAACTTGTCGCCGAAACCTGAACGGTCTGTCCCGCAAGCATGCCCTCGACAAAACCGTCTTCTATATAGATAGCGTCCGAATCATAACTAAAACTAACCGTCTCACCCTCTTCTAAGTTCAACACCCTGATTTGAACTCTTTCTCCCACAGAACAGGTTATCTTGCGTATTATTAAGGTTTTTGCATCTTTTGAGGTATCTTGCGTCGGATCGACGCAAGAAACCAAAAAGATTGATATTAGTATCAATAATAAAGCGTTAATTCTTTTTAACATAATTACGAAGCCTTAACATAGGATATTGAGATGTCGTCAATGCAGCCCCAAAGAGTAGAGGAGCTTGTGTTTTCAAATACAAATATCAATACTGCGTCGTTAAGGTCGCTGGCAGGCGTAAATGTCAATGTTTGTTCTACGAAACCGCTGCCGCTATTTACTGTGGCGGAGAACAATCCGGACTCGGTATAAGGGTTAACGCCGTCTAAGGTATCAAAAATCTTTGCGGCGCCCGTTATTCCGCCGTTTAAGTCGGTGTAGAATTTAATCGTGTAATTAAATCCGGCTTTAAAATTCAAACCACTCAAGTAAATGCCTATCTTCTTGCCTTCAGGCAATCCGCCCGAGCCCAGCTTATACGCCATGTCTCCGCTGCGCTTCCAATCGCCGTCGGCCCACTCTTGCGTTATGCTGTCAGAGCTTTCATAATTCGCAAAACCTAAAGTATAAACCGACCAATCGTCGCTTTCAAAACCGCCTACTTGGTTAATCGTATCCACGGTTTGTTTGTAAATGCCGCCTAAAACGTCGTCGCTCGAAGTATCGACAACCGTTACTTTGAAGGTAGCGCTGAATTCCTTGCCATACGCTTTAAACGTAGCGGTAACGATCGCTTCGCCTACCTCGGCAGCTATTACCTTATTGCCTTCTATTGTAACGGCGGTTGTGTCATCGGGAACGCTAAGCTCAAAGTCTGTAATCTCTTGGCCTTCGGGCAAAGCGGGCAATATAGTATAAACATTTTCGTCAATAGTCTTTTCGGTATTGTTTTCTTCTTCGTTAAGGTCTAGCTCAAAATCGGCGATAGCCATCTTAACAAATTTGTATTTCAAAATGCTTATATCGTCTATGAGCATATAGCGCTCGGAAGCGTTGTCGCTGTTTTCATCAGCTTCAAAATGGAAAGATATGGTAACATCGGATCTTGAAGCCACGTCAAAGTAGCATACATAATGATCCCAACCGTTGTCTTTATGAGTCCAGGTCATTTCGTATTCGACATTGTTAATCGAAACTTCGGTTTTTACATAATATTTGCTGAAATAAGACAATGTGTAGCTTCCAGCGGGAACCCTTCTTAATAAAGCGGAAAGCGTATATTCGAAAGTAAGGTTGATTTCGTTTTCGCTGTCCCAACCGCCATAAATCTCTAACGCAAACTCGCCCGATTTAATTTTATCGGATGCGCTTGTGGTCGCCATCTGACCTACGGTGGATTCCGTCCAGCCAAGTTCTTTTAGCGAAGTGTTTTCAAATTGTCCCATAGTATTAAACTTAGCTATAGGATCCGTAGGATCAGCCGTGACAGTTACCTTAAATGTAGTGGTCAGGTTGCTGGGAGAAGTGGTAACCTTTACGGTAGCCACGCCTTCCAATAGGCCTGTGACCTTGTCATTGCGTATAGAAATGTATTGACTGCCTTCGATAATCTCAAACTCATATTCTTCCGCAGCGTCCTCGGGATCGAATACCACGACGATGTCTTTTACTTCGTCTTCTTGCAAAGTGATATCCGCTACGCTAACAGTTACCTTGGGTTTGCCAGGGTCCTTTTTAGGACATGCGCTTAAAGAGAATGCCAGCGCAACAGCAATTAAAACTGTCAAAAGATTCTTAAATGTTTTTTTCATTTTTCCCTCCTTATAAAATGTCCAATTTATCCTTTAACCGCTCCCGCCGAAATACCTTCGACCATAAATCTTTGAAGAGACAGGTAAATCAAGACAATGGGAACGGCAATAATAACGCAGCCCGAAGTAAATATAGTAAAGTAATCGGCAATACGGGTTGATTCGGTCAAATCATATAAACCTACGGGCACAGTCCAACTCTGCCTTGACGAATCCGCGCCAAGGATTATCCGAGCCAATACATAATCAGCCCAAGGCGTCATAAACGCCATCAGCGCGGTGTATATGATTATGGGTTTAGACAGCGGCAAGATTATCTTGAAAAATATATTCATCTGGCTGGCCCCGTCCAGCAACGCCGCTTCGTCTAACGATATCGAAATTGTGTCAAAATATCCTTTGGACACAAAAAATCCCAATCCCGCGCCCGAAGCGTAAATCAGCAATAGTGTCCAGGTGTTTCCAAGCAGCAGCGGCTCGCCATGAGAGTTAGTAAACATGCCTAAGATAATATAAATCGCGGTCATTGCCATAAAGCCCGGGAACATTCCTAAAACCAAGGCTATGTTCATAAAGGGCTTTCTCATCTTAAAGCGAAAACGCGATATAGAATAAGCCACGCACAAGGTTATAAAGGTGGTTATAACCATATTGCAAAGCGAGATTTTTAAGGTGTTAAACAGCCACTTTTTGAAAAGTAAAATTCTGCCTTCTTTGAACAAGTTGACATAGTTGTTTACAGTCCAAACTTGCGGGAAAAAGGTTTGGCTTATAAGCCCCGTATTCTCGCCTCTAAACGACGTGGTAATCGTCCAAATAATCGGGATAACCCAAATAACAGATAAAGCAATCAGTACGGCGTAAGCGGCGACGCCTTCCAATATGTATTTGCGCCTTGCGCTCCTAAAATCCTTAGCCATTACGCAAAATCCTCCTCTCTTTGATAAGAAGACGACCTGCGATAGATGATAATGGAAAGGCTTGCCGAGATAATAAACATTATCAAACCTATCGCCGAACCGATATTGTATTTGGGATTATCCATCATAGTGAGTTTAAACAGCCAAGTTATTAAAATATCCGTGCCTCCGGCGACTCCTCCTGTTCCCGCGCCTTCGGGCCCGCCGCCCGTCAAGAGCCAGATTACGTTAAAGTTGTTTATATTGCTTACAAAATTGGCTATCAAAAGCGGGCCGGTCATAAACATAATATACGGCAAGGTTATATACCTAAACTGCTGAAGTTTAGACGCTCCGTCGATGCGGGAATACTCGTATAAGTCTTTGGGAATGTTTATCAACAGCCCTGTCATCAAAATCATAAAATACGGTATTCCCACCCACATATTGATGAGAATTATCAAGGTCTTGGCTATTGCGATGTCGTTCCAAAAGTTTATCCTTTCCTTAATCCAGCCCCATTTTAACAGCAGCGTGTTAATAGGGCCGTAATTATGGAACATCGCGTACATTATTCTTAATGTAACCAGTTGCGGTATGGCTATGGTGAGCAAGAACAGCGAACGGAAAAATATCTTGCCTTTTATCTGCTTTTTATTTATCAATATCGCCAAAAACAGTCCGCCAAAGTAGCAAGTAAACGTCGCAAAAAACGCCCAAACAAAAGTCCAAGAAACCACGTTGGTCAGGGCCTTAAAATATTCGCCCATATCGAACAGCCTTCTAAACGAATCAAAGCCCGTCCATTTCAGCCAAGTGTCGTTGACCAGCGAAGGCACCGTGCCGATTTGGAACGCGTAATCCGTAAAGGCGATAAGAATCATGAACAACAGCGGCAAAATGGTAAATGCAATTACCCCGATTATAGGCAAGGTCAAAAGCGTGGCATAAAACTTCTTGCCCTTTAGCGCCTTTATGTCGTCCTTTAGTCTAATAGGTATATTATTTAAAATCTTTTGAGCGCCCAAAAAAGCGCCTTTTATATTTTTGGCGTATAGCGCGCAAAACGCCAAAATCATAACAATGCATATCAGCCCGTAAATTATGCTGTAATCAGACCTAATGCCCGGCGTATGTAAAGTGAACAAACCTATAAAGTCGATAACGCCTATGGTCGCCATATAATAGATAAAGAACGCGAAAGCGGCTAAGAATAATAATCCTTTAACGATTTGACGCTGTAAAAGATGTCCCGAACCCATAATAAAGAAAGGCAGGACCATGGACGCCTTTATCTTTTTGGGCGAATCATGGAAAACTTGGGCGTATTCGCGGAAAAATTTATTTAAGCTTTTTGCGCGGTTTATGAAAAAGTCTAAGAGATAATTTTTGGGCGCGTTTTGGTAATTCTTTAGATACTGAATATTTGAGCCAATAGACCTCAAATAAGCATATATAAAAATAAGCGTCAGGGCTATCATAAATATATTAGCCCAGACGGTTAGGGCTTTGGAGGGCATAATGCTCCTGCCCGTTATCTCGCCTATACCGAATTTTAACCAAATTAAGATAAATACGGCTTCAAACGCGGCCAGTAATATGCCTTTTTCAACGAATCCAAGCAAAATATCTCCAAGCCCCATAAAGATAACGCTTAATATCAATGCGGCTTTTTCTCTGGGACTGGAGTTTTTAAAAACCGATTTATAATCCTTTAACGGCGATATAATTTTTATGAAAAACGACTGGACTCTATATACCGTCCTTTCAAAAAAATTCATCGCCATAAAGCCCTTTGGTTCCATTCTGCGCCCCCAAAAGTATTAAGAAATTTGGTTCTTTATAGTCGTGGTAGCGGTATTTAAGATCTGGGATATTTTTTCCTTAGTCAATTCGCTTGAAGACAAATTCCAAATCTCCGTCAGCGCGTCTTGCATGGGCGCCCAGTAGTTGCCCATCGCCAATATGTTAGGCATGGTCAACGAATTTTCCAAAGATTCCTGCATAACAAGCGCCGCGGCGTATTTGTTTTGGGTATCGTTTTGCAATGCCTGGTCAAATCTTGTAGTGTCTTTAACGGTAGGCAAGAGTTGATTATTGACAAACCTGTAATATTGATTTTCCGCGTTAGTCAAGAAAGCGGCAAAAGCGTGCGCCAAATGCGGATACTTAGTATAAGAGCTTACGCCATAACCCTTATAACCCGAAAAAGGCCTGAGGGTTTGACCGTCTATGGTAGGCAAAACAGCCACAGCGGCGTTAGCGCCCAAAGCCTTTTTAACCGTGGCCCATAAGAAAGGCGAGCTTACTATGCCCACTACTTCGCCGCTTTGAAGCAAGGATACCGCTTCCTCGGGCTCTACGTCCACCAGGCAATTTTTATATTTGCTTACCAGGTTATACAAATTATCCGCGGCTTGCGATGTATCCAATTTTAATTGGGTTTTGTCTTTGCCGTTTTGTCCGAACAAATTGACGTCCGTCAAAAACGCGAACATATAATAAGCGTCAGATGTGGTCTTCCAAGCAAGCTTTTTGCCCGAATTCTTTAGGTTTTCAAAAGAAGCCAACTCCTGCTCGGTTACCTTGGTCTTGTCATACATAACGGTTATAGACTCGGCGGTAATCGGATAAGCGTATAACTTATTGTCCAAAGTAAAAGCCGAAATGCTGTCGTCGTTGTGGATGGCTTTTAATTCGTTGGGATATAAAACTTCGGCGATATCGCCGGCTGTTACCGCTTTGCCGAGGTTGTCGTGCACAAACGCGAACACGTCCGCAGCGTTGCCCGATTGACCGTGAAGGTTAACATTTTCTACGGCCGTCCGCTCGGACTGCGGCTCAAAGATTATTTTTAAAGTAGGCGCTTTGGGATATTTTCGCGCGTAATCTGCTATAAACTCATCCGCTAAAGGTTCGAGCATATCAATATTGTTTTCGTCTTCCCATACCTTTAAAGTTATGACATTGGAAGAACCTGAGTTGCGGTTAGGGCAGCCGTAAGCTCCTACGGCCATTGCCACTACTAATAGCGCGACTAATAAAAATTTCGCCTTTTTCATCATTTTTCCTCCCAAATTCAAAACTTTTTATATTCCTTTAAGGCGTAATTTACCCTTCCCTTATAGTCGAATAACGTTTGGTTTGCCCATTCGTTGCCGTGCCCTTTGTGCGTTTCTTTTATGTATTCGCGGGCGCTTTGGCTAGCCCAAGTCCCCTCCGATGTGGGAATCCAGCACGGCTCCCAGTAATAAACGCCCAAGCCTTTGTTGTCTTTTAGATTTCTAATTCTGTTAAATATATCTTTTAGAAATTTCGCCTGGCCTCTTTTTGAAAAAGGATAAGGCGCCTTGTCCTTAAAGCTATTGTTAACGGCAAAACCGACATAATTATCGTGTTGCTGCTTAAAGCCTTTGACAGTCCATGCGTAAGAGGTTTCCGCCACCATAATCTCTTTGCCGTATCTGTCTATAATATCGTTAAGATTCTTCTGCATATCATCCAGGCTTCCGTGCCAGTATGGATAATACGAAACGCCTATGATATCAAAATCAACTCCGCGCGCGGTTATGTTATCAAACCACTGTCTGTATAAGGCGTTGTCCGCGCTTCTTTCTAGATGAAGCATTATTTTGCAAAGAGGGCAAATTTCTCTGACAGCCTTAATTCCCGCTTTTAATAAAATCGCCAGATTGTCAAAACCGAAAACTTGGTCGTCTTTCCAAGTCAGTTTGCCGTCATCCCAAAGCATGCCCGCAGTTATCTCGTTTCCTACTTGGACAAACTCGGGGCTGACATCGTTGTTTTTTAATTCTTTCAATGTTTCTTTTGTGTATTCGTAAACCTTATTTACAAGACTTTCATAATCCAAGTTTTGCCAACTTTTAGGCTTAAATTGTTTGGAGGGGTCTGCCCAAAAATCGCTGTAATGATAGTCCAGTAAAAAAGACATGCCAAGATTTTTTGCCCTCTTTGCCAACTCGATTACCGTATCTAAATCGCAAGTGCCGCCCCCGTAAGCCTCGCCGTTATGATCGTAGGGCTCAACCCACAAGCGCAATCTGACGGAATTGATGCCATATTCTTGTAAAATTTCCAAGGCGTCTTTTCGCTTTCCTTTGATATAAAAAGCGCCGCCTTGACTTTCCACTTCGCGTAAGGATGATACATCCGCTCCTTTTATAAACATCTATTCCCCCATTAATCCAATTAAGCTTTTGTTAATCTCCAAATTTGCCGCTACTATGTCGCCTTGCATTTTGATTAAATCAATCTCTTTGCCCTTAAAATCCGTAACAACGCCGCCCGCCTCTTGCACGATCAACATTCCCGCGGCGTAGTCCCAAATGCGAAGACCTGCTTCCAGATAACCGTCCACTCTGCCGCAAGCGACATAGCATAAGTCTATCGCCGCCGAACCAAGCCTTCTTATGTCGCAGCTTGCTTTAAATATCTTGTCAAACAGCAAAAACCTTTTTTGGGAATCTTTCCTGTCATACGGCGAGGTGCCCACGGCTATCAAACAGTCTTTTAATTGAGTTTTTTGATTGACTTCTATCCTTTTTCCGTTTAGATAAGCGCCCTTTCCTTTTTCCGCCCAAAAGAGTTCGTCTTGCTCGGGGATATACACTACGCCGTAAATTAATTCTTCGTCTATAAGACACCCTAGACTAACCGCAAAAATATTCAAGCCGAATTTATAATTGGTCGTACCGTCAAGCGGGTCTAATATAAAAGTTATCTTTTTATCCGACCTCTCAATCTTATCATCCAACCCCTCATAATCATTAGTGTTTTCTTCGGCAATAATCCGACAGAACGGGTATCTTTGCCGTAGCTTTTGTGTAATCAGTTCCTGCGCGTCTAAGTCAGCGCTCGTAACGTAATTCCCAAAAACTTTTTCTCTTATGTTGCAAGCGCTTTGCGTAATAACGCTTTTTGCGCTTTTTACGGTTTCTATTAAAAACTCAATCAAAATCGGTTATCCTCTTGAGTATGTTTTTATACCTGAAGCGAGCCATTTCGTTTTTTTTCAATACATCGGCCTCGTCGCCCGTATAACAACATCTGATGCAGTAGTATTCTTGCTTCTCAAAGTCGTAAAACATATCGATATCAAGGTCTCTCATAAAACACGCGGGACATCTGTAATTCAGTCTGCCTTTTCCAGCTTGAGCCATGTCGTTATCATCTCCTTATCCTTAATCGCTTTTGTAACGCCCAAGGTAAACATAGGCGAAAACGCGTAACCTTCTCTTATATATCCGCCCGAACCCTCGTCGCCGCAAACCGATACCGCGGTTTTGATAGGCGGAATTACCGCTTTTGCGGAAACTAAGGATTTAACGCTTGATTCGCGGCACTTGTAGTTATAATCTATTACATGCGTTGTTCCGTCGCCTTCTAAATGCAATTTAATTGAAGTCATATCCTCGGGATATTCCGTAGTGCCGTAACAAGCGGTAATATACTCGTTGATATGGACTTGGGCGGGTCTGGACATCTCTAAAATCTTTCGCTCTATTTTTATAGTTGAGCTTCCTTCCTCGAAGTAATAAATAGTCTGAAGTTTTAAAGTAAGCGTGGAAAATTTGATTTCCACCGGGTCGAGAGTAAGAATCCTGGTATTGCCCTCTTCAGTAAATTTGGCTTTTGTGCGGCAAAGGCACAAATCCACTTCCTCGCCCTCAAAAGACACTTTGCAGCTTTTTATAGAGCCTTCGCCGGCATAATGGGTAAAATATCCCGCTCTATACATGGATTGAATGACATAAGGATAGCTAGCGTCGTGGACGTTGTGGGTTCCTATGCCCACAGGTCTTTCTAATTTTGCCACATAAGGCCTTAAATCTATAATGGCGCCGCCCTGATTCATGTCTATACAAGTCCTAAAGAACGGATCGCAATACCAAAACAGCTGCTTTTGCGAACCGTATAATATATCTTTCCACAGCGCGCATTCGGGCTGGGTGTAAGTCTTATTATTTCTATAAAATTCGGCGTATTCGGACATGGTCATATCGACTAATTGGCCTTGCCGTTTTAACTGGGCATAATACGCCATACAGTCTTCATAGCTTTTTACCAACAGCTCATAATTGGCTTCCCACCTGCCCTTTTTATTCATCCAGCCGGGCCCCACGAACATCATATTGTAGGCTATGCCGCGGTTGTATTTTTTTAGCGAACGGTATTGATCTATTAAATTAAACAAATACGGGTATTGGTCGCCCACATAGATCATGCCTCTTAACACATTTTGCGGGTGGGTGCCGAAGTTTGAGCCGTTGCCGTCAAAACAAGCCAGAAGGTCGCGCGACAGGTGCGGTATTGCCACTATGCCCGAATCTTCGCTTGCGTCCTTTGCGGGCGCGTGGGTGTTTTGCTTGGACGGAATCCAAGGATTCCAAGGCCCGCCGTCAAAAAACGTATACCAAGAGTTATTGCATGTGCGATACGCTTTAGGCCCTTCCTCAAAACATGTCGCCACCGCGCAGATTACCGACGGGTATTTTGCTTTTATGTAATTAATTAACTCTGCGTCCAGGTAATAAGAACCCGTGGATTTAGGATAAAACCCAAAGCATTCATAAAACTTGCCAAACACGTCGTCCACTATGGCCTTTTTGTCCTCGGACGAAAACATCCATATGCAAAAATCTTTGGTCTTGTATTTATCCCTAAACTCTTTGCAAGGCAAACCCAACAGCGATAAAGCTATCTCGTCGCCGTAAACTTTGTGATGTTCTTTGGCCAGTTCTACGGCTTCTTCGTTAAACAAACTGGAATATGTCATCTGAATAGTAGTCTTTATGCCGTTTTTATGGGCAATTTCCTGCTGCAGTTTAAATATATCTAAGGATTCTTGCAGCAAGGATTTTTTTGTAATATCCTCGCTTTTTCCGTGGTTGACTATTTTCTCGGCGTATTCCGGAACCATTTCGGGTCTGTGAATCACATTTAGCACAAAAGTATCCATCTATGCATTTCTCCGTTTGTTTTCTCGTTACGCTTTCTTTACCAGCGCCCAGTCGTCTAGGTGTCCCCAGCTTTCGGCGGGAGCCGCGCCCCTTATGCCTATTATGACTGTCGCGTTATCGTTAAGTTGTATATCTTCTATCAAAGCTTTGATGTAATATGTATCTTTAGAACCCCAGCCTTTGACTTTGTCTTTTAGGTCGAATGTCTTTTCTATGGATTGACCGTTATAGGTATATTTAATATAAACTTCCAACTGAGTATGGCCTTGAATAGCCATGCAGTAAGTGCTTAATTCATAAACGCCCGCTTTTAATCCGGTAATCTCCTGTTCTACTACAAAGCTGAAATCTTTGGTGCCGAGATACCAGTTTAGATTGGTGGTACCCGAGCGCATCTCGGTCTTTCTGTCCAGTTTGACCACCTTCTCGCCCGCGGGAGTTACCGAAACTATCTTCCAAGGCGCTATAACCGCGTCCGTCTTGCCCTGTTTTTCGTATCCGGGGTCTTTTACAAAGTTGATAATCGCAGTAACCTTAGCAGTTATATTGCCCGCGCCTGTTAAGCCTTGAACCGTTCCCGTAATGTCGTATTCGCCCTCTTGAGTAAAATCGGTTTTGGACCAAGTTATAGGGAACTGTCTTATGGCGTCTAGGTTGGTAATTACGGGGAAGGTGGAAGGCACGGTTTCGTTATCCGCTAGGTTTATGGTATATTCCGCCGTGGCAGCCCTTAACCTAATAGGAGTTTCCTCGACTGCTTTATGGTCGCCTTTTACCTTTTTGAAAATTTCCAAAGAAGGCAAGGCCTTGCCGCGATAGCTGAATAAGCCTTGGTTAGCCCATGTATTTTTGCCGTTTGTAGTTACAAGCCCGCTTGCCGCGTTAGCCCAACCCACATTAGGTATAGGCAGCCAGGCAGGTTCCCAATAGAATATTCCCAAGCCGCGCTTGTCGGGCACATTGGCTACGGCTTGCATTACGTCCCTTATAGCCGTCGCTTGACCTTGTATGCTGGTTAGGTATTTGCCCTCGTCTTCCATAGAAGAGTTATATATGTTTTCGGTGTAAGCGTTATATTCGTCGGTATATCCGTAAGCAGTTTCGGCAACGAAGACATATTTGTTATATTTCTTGGTTATTTGGTTCATATTGTTTTGCAAAGCCTGCAAGGTGCCGTGGTAATACGGATAATACGAAACGCCGATAGCGTCGTATTTGACCTTGTGCTTTTTCATATAGCCAAAGAACACATCAAATTCGTCAAAGTTTCCGCCATTTGCCAGATGAATCGCGGTGTATATATCGGGAAAAACTTCTTTAGCGCCTTCTATACCCGCGCTGATTAACTTGGCTAGATAAGCAAAATCATCGCCGGGCTCGCTCCAGTTAATCTTGCCTACGGGCCACAACATTCCGTTGTTAATTTCGTTGCCAATTTGAATCATGGCTACGTTTACGCCTTTGTTTTTAAACTTCTTTAGTGTGTCCGCGGTAAACTTCTTGACCTCTTGGACTAATTCGTCTTTTGTCTTGGAGGCCCATGATTTAGGAATGGTTTGGGTTTCGGGATCCGCCCAGAAGTCGCTATAATGCAAATCCACTAAGATGTTCATATTGGCGTCTTGCGCGCGCTTGCTCATGCTGACGGCTTTATTAACATCCACATTGCCGCCGCCGTAGCCGTCGCCGAACTTGTCGTAAGGATTATTCCAAACGCGGACTCTAAAGAAATTGACGCCGTTTTCGTTCATTATTTGATATACGTCTTGTTCTTTGCCCTCGCTGTTGTAATACACTCCGCCCTGTGCTTCGACTTCATAGATCATAGAGCCGTCCACGCCCATTATGAAGTCGTCCCTTAAATTGCTAATGGGATTGATTATGATATCTTCAAAATCTTCATTAACAGTTTTGGAGCCGATTATTTTTTCATAGGGTTTGTTGGGATAAGTAAACTTTATCTCTCTAAAATACTCTTTATCTTTACAGCCCGTAATAATAAAAGTAGGAAATAAAAATATAAACGCGAAAACAGAGATTAACAGTCTTTTCATTTTTCCCCTCTATTTAATTAATAATTTCTTTTCTAAGACTCTTTTGATATTCGGTAGGCGTCATCTTGAAATGTTTTTTAAACTCGGTGGCAAAGTGAAGCTGATTTTTGTATCCTACCATATTGGCTACCTTGCCTATGGAATACTCGCCCGTTCTTAGCAAGGAGCAGGCCTTTTCCATGCGGTATTTTGTCAGCCAAGCTTTAGGCGAACAGCCCAAAACTTCGTTAAAGATATTAGCCAAATAATTGCTGGTAATATTAAGCGAATCCGCTATATCCTTAATAGTGATATTGAATTGATAGTTATACATTATAAATTCTTTGGCTTGCTTGATGTGTCCTTCTTTGGCGGTTAAAGTGTAGTTGGTCAAAGACTTGTTCATCGCCATCATTTCGGCGAACAACTCATACATAAGCCCAAGACACTTTATGTCAAGATAGCCTTTTTGCTGATAAATATCCGAAATTTCTATGAAATATTTAAATAACTTATAGTCCTTAGTGTCCGAAAAAATAGGCTTTTCACGCGAGATGTCGCAAAGCTTTAACAGCCTATCCGCGTAAAGCCCGTCAAAAGCAATCCAAGTATAAGTCCAAGGATCCGTTCTGTCAGGGTAATATTTGGGACGAAGCATGGGAGGTATATAAAAAATCTGGCCTCGCTTTAGTTCGTAAGCGTTGCCGTCTAAATGAAAATAACCCTTGCCCGCTAAAACATAATGAAAAAGATGATAAGGTTTAGCCGTGAAAACTATGTCTTTGGTGGCAATGCACTTTTCGCGACCGCATTCCTGCAGCGATAAATCCGTGAATTTGGATAGATCCAGTTGCTCCATCCTTTTCCCCCATCTCCAAATTTATCTCTGTGGTTTCATTATAAAATCGCTATATAGGGGTGTCAATATCGGCCCTTTTAGAAAATCTTAGATTTTTAAATATAAAAATTAAAAATATATATAGATATTAGAGATCATTTATTATAATCTTAGATTTTTGAATATCAAAAACACCCCAAAACCACAATTAAACTATGTTTTTTGGGGTTTTTCATAAAAATACTTTAGAAATACAAATATCAAAAAAAAGTGAAATTTTGAAATATGAAAAAAGACAGCCTAAACGGGCTGTCTTTTTTTACACGCTGTTTTTTGGAGTGGTATTTATCTTATGTCGAAGCGTATGTCGAGTCGGTCGGATTGTTAGGAATAAAAGCGTTGGTTCTGGCTATTGTGGTATTGTCTGCCATGCGATCCTGAAGTTCGGGAACGGGGTTGGGTTCGGATTCGGCGCGGTAGTCTGATTTCATTACATCTATATGCTTTTGGATAACCACGTGGCTGGGCACGCGCTCGACGTCGTGGTTGACCTTATCTTGATAGAAGAAGAACTTAGCGTCGGAGGACAATTCGTTTACATTTACATATTTTTCTCTTTGCGCGGTCAGCTCTACTTGAGCGCCTAGGATGCTGCGCACATATTCGCGGGTATCATGGAATTGCAACAGCTTAGGGAAGGACTCAGGTACATAATCTTGCCAATCCTTTTTCTCGTATTTTCTTAAAAGCTCGGCCGCTTTGTGCAAATGCGCTATCTCTTGTTCTAAATGCAATTCCCAAACGGATTTTACATTGGGATCCATTTCGTCCATGTAGAAAGAATAATATAAATAGCATTCCATATATTCGTGCAACAGCCAGCTTTCCAGCCAGGTGCAGTTGGGGTCTAGCAAAGAGCCGTAATGGGTAACGTGTTGTTCTTCTATCATCGCTATTTCCTGATACAGCTGCCTTCCCAAATCAGTATAATAACTGTTGCCTACATTCATATAAAAGTTCATAGTCTGCTGTTCGGCGGCGGTTATTATCAAGGTGTTTAGCTTGGTCTTAATATCCGCCTTTTTAAAATCCACATGGTATTTGGGCGAGTCCATAGGATAGCGGTGTTCGGCTATGGTAGGTCTGCCGGGGGTGATGTCAACATAGCTTTTAACCAAATTTTCGGCGGGAGTGTTAGCGTCCAAATTCATTAAATTGGCGTATCTATATAGATGGTCAAAGTCTTCCAGCAGCGCAAAATCAAGGGCGCTTTTGACATTTTTATCAGGCTCGTTTTGAGCAAGCCACGCGGTCAAATCCACCGCCACATGCTCGTAACCGATAGTGGTTTCCAAAGCGGTTTCGTTGATGGGCTTGAGCCAGTTAATTCGCTTTTGTTGCTGCTGCTCAATACGCCTAGTCATCGCCAATTCCCTTCTCAAATCATTGTCTGCGCAATGGCGCTGGAACTGGTGCGAGAACAGCGCGGCCTCTACTTCTATACCGTTCATCAAGATTATTCTTACTTTGGTATATGGATCGACCGATTTTTTGTCGTAAGGGTTGGGATAAAGCGTCTGCCAATCCATAAAATACTTTTCTATTGCCTTGGGCTTTTGATCAAAGGGCTTGAACATTTCTAAACTCCTTTTTGCGTTTTTCTCTTACTAAAATTTACATTTTAGCCTAAAAATATTCAAAAACCCTTTATGATAAAAAAAGGGGCTTTTAAAGCCCCTAATCAACTTAATCCCAAGGGAATTTATATTGGTTAAGTCCAAGCATGTCTCTTACCTGGCTTAACTCTTTTTGAACCGCCTCGTTGATCGGAACGCCCGTATCCTTTCTTTCTTGCCAAACCAAGTATTCTTTTTCGCCCGCGGTGTAAATTCTGTCGCATCCGGGCGCGCGTTTGGAATTTCGCAGCTGTCTTAAAATATCGCCCGCGGTCTTTTTGAAGGCTTCGGCGCCCATAAACGCCTCGGTGTCTATTGCGATAAAGAAATGTCCGAGGTGGTAGGGAACTTTCTTGCCGTCTTTATCCAGTCCGGTCAGCATCTTTAGGTAATTGCCTTGAGCAAGCGCCGCTGACAATATCTCTACCACCGTGGCATAACCGTACCCCTTATAGCCCGCAAGCTCCTCGCCTATTCCGCCCAAGGGCGCCAGCGCAGCCTCGCCTGTTACCAAATCTTTTAGAATTTGAGCGGAATCTGTTTTGGGCTTGCCGTCGCTGCCTATTACCATGCCTTCGGGCGTGGGCAGTCCCATGCGCGCGAAATATTCTATCTTGCCCCTTTGGGTTATCGAAGTGGCGCAATCGAGGTTAAAAGGAAATTCTTCGTCGGTAGGCAGGCCAATGGTGAGCGGGTTGGTGCCCAGCATATTTTCCACGCCAAAGGTAGGCGCAATCGAAGGGCGGGCGTTGGTGCCTGTGATTCCTATCATGTCATGCTTTATAGCCATAGAAGTATAGTAGCCCGCGATTCCGTAGTGAGTAGAATTTCTAACCGCGACCATGCCCATGCCGTATTGTTTAGCCTTTTTTATAGCAAGCTCCATCGCTTTGTATCCTATTACCTGTCCCATTCCGTCGTGACCGTCAACTACGGCGGTGGTGGCGGTCTCGCGAATTATCTCAAAATTTGTTACGGGATTTTGGATTTTTTCCAAAATCCTGTCTATGTAAATAGGTTTAAACCTGTTGACGCCGTGCGATTCAATCCCCCTTCTGTCCGATTCCAGCAAAACGTCAGCGCAAATTTCCGCGTCTTCCCTTGGAACTCCAAGCGCGACAAAAGAGTCGGTCACAAAGTCTTGCGCCGTTTTCCAATCCAATATCATTTTTGACATATAGAAAATCTCCTAAATAAAATACTAAATTAATTCTAACTTAACGCAATGATGAAATCAATATAAAAAACGATTTTTATTCCAATAAAGATTCTTGGCTAGACAAAAATTCCACAAGGTTTTTTAGAGCTTCTTGATTGATTGAATAATAAATCAATTTGCCGTCTTTTTCGGAATTAACTATTCCGCATTGGGTGAGCATTTTCATATGATAGCTCAAAGTCGGCTGGGTGATTTTAAACTTCTCCAAAATCTTATATGCGCATTTTTTGCCTTTTTTTAGCATGTCAAAAATTCTTAATCTGATTTGATCCCCCAAAGTTTTGCATATATACGCATAATCAGTATAAGTCATAAACCGGACTCCTTTGATTATGATTTTTTCATAACCTTTTTTATTGTGTTTTTATTATTTTATAATTAATTGCTTTTATTGTCAATGATTTAAAATTTGTTGTCAATTACTAGTAAAAAGGCTGTCATAAATAGACAGCCTTTTTTTAAATTATATATTTCTTTAAGTCGTGCTTTTTAATTGCGGTCTTTAGGTGCTCTTGGACGTATTTTTTATCTATAACCACATCCACCATGGGATGTTCGCCGCTTGCGTTAAAAGACACATCCTCTAACAAACTTTCCATAATGGTGTGGAGGCGTCTGGCGCCGATATTTTCGCTGGTTTCGTTTTCCAATACCGCGATCTCGGCGATTTCCTCTATCGCGTCAGGCTCAAATTTCAGGTTGATATTATCAACCCTTAACAGTTCCATATACTGTTTTGTTACGGCGTTGTCGGTCTTGGTCAAAATATCTATAAACTCTTGCTTGCCCAGATTATCCAATTCCACTCGTATGGGGAATCTGCCCTGAAGCTCGGGTATCAAATCCTCTACCTTGCTGATATGGAACGCGCCCGAGGCAATGAACAATATATAATCCGTGCGGATAGCGCCGTATTTTGTGTTTACGGTAGAACCTTCAACAATCGGCAAAATATCCCTTTGGACGCCCTCGCGGGAAACGTCCGGGCCGGATGTATTGCCGTTGCCCGCTATCTTGTCTATCTCGTCTATAAATATTATGCCCTCTTGCTCAGCGCGCCTTATGGCTTCGGCTTGGATAGACTCCATATCTATCATGCCTTCGCTCTCTTCCTCGGTCAAAATTCTAACAGCATCTTCAACCGTAAGTTTTCTGTTCTTGCGGCGCTTGCCGGGCATAAGTCCGCCCATCAAATCGCTCAAATCAATAGCCGCGCCCATTCCCGGCATAATTTCCATAGGCTTGGGCTTATCGACTACGGCTATTTCAATTATCATATTATTTAATCTGCCCGCTTTGATATCCGCTAAAATTTGGTCTTTTAGCACAGGCTCTTCGGAATTTTGTTTCTTTTTTTCGTTATATACGGCCTCGGCCACCTTTTTCTCGGCTATTTCACGCGCCTTTTTTTCGACTTCTTGGATTTTTTCTTCTTTAACAAGCCTTACCGCTACTTCGGCCAAATCCCTTACCATCGATTCGACATCGCGTCCTACATAACCGACTTCGGTAAACTTGGTCGCCTCGACTTTGACAAAAGGCGCTTTGACGAGCTTGGCAAGCCTTCTGGCTATCTCGGTTTTGCCCACGCCGGTAGGGCCTTTCATCAAAATATTTTTGGGCGTAATTTCGTCGCGCTGTTCTTTAGGCAGTTGACTTCTTCTATAGCGGTTTCTTAAAGCCACCGCAACGGCGCGTTTTGCGTTGTGTTGACCTATGATATATCTATCAAGCTCGGCTACTATTTGTTTAGGCGACATATTCATACGCTAAATTTCCTCCACGGTAATATTCTTGTTGGTAAACACGCAAATATCGCCCGCTATCTCCAACGCTTTGACGGCGATTTCTCTTGCGCTCAAATCGGTGTTCTGCGCAAGCGCCCTTGCGGCCGCGAGCGCGTAATTGCCGCCCGAGCCTATGGCGCAAACGCCGTCCTCGGGGTCTATAACGTCGCCCATTCCGCTTATTATCAACAAATGCTCGGAGTCTGCGACAATCATCATCGCCTCAAGCTTTCTAAGCAGTTTATCGCCGCGCCAAAGTTTAGCGAGTTCCACCGAGCTTCGCATAAGGTTGCCGCTGTATTTTTGCAGCATTTCCTCGAATCTGTCCGACAGCGTAAACGCGTCGGCAACCGAACCCGCAAAACCAACTACTACTTTATCGTTATATAACCTTCTTACTTTGACAGCATTGGTTTTTAATACCACGCTTTGACCGCTAGTAACCTGGCCGTCGCCCGCGATGGCGGTGCGTCCGTTTCTTTTGACGGCGACTATGGTCGTGCCTTTAAATGCTTCCATATTTTACCTCTTTTAATTTAGGATGTTTTAGTTGTTTTCATTTTAACACAATTATATATTAAATCAATCAGATAACCTTAAGCGTTGCAATACTGACAAAATTCGCGCATTGCCGACAAGGCGCGCTCCGAGTATTGAATATATCTAGTCTTTTTGTCTTTTATGCGTTCAGCCAGGGGCGGCAGTATTCCGAAATTGGCGTTCATGGGCTGGAAGTTGGGATTAGGAGCGGTTATATAATTAACAAGCGCGCCTATCATAGTCTCTTGAGGCGCGGCCGCTAAAGGCTCGCCCTTTAAATATTTGGACATATAAATTCCCGCCATTAAACCAGAGCACACGCTTTCGACATAGCCCTCGACGCCGCTAAGCTGCCCCGCTATAAAGATATTGGGATAATCTTTTAGCTGATAATATTGATTGAGACACTTGGGAGCGTTGATAAATGTGTTGCGGTGCATTACGCCGTAGCGGACGAATTGGGCGTTCTTTAACGCTGGTATCAGCGAAAACACACGCTTTTGTTCGGGGAAGGTAAGATTGGTTTGAAATCCCACCAGATTAAACAAAGTCTTTTCTTTGTTTTCAGCCCTTAGCTGAACCACGGCATAAGGCCGCGCTCCGCTGGAGTCTTTTAGTCCCACGGGTTTTAATGGCCCAAACCTAAGCGTGTCTATGCCGCGCTTTGCCATAACTTCGACGGGCATACACCCCTCAAACACCTCTTTGCCCTCGAAACTTTTTAGCTCTACCGTTTTCGCGTTGATTAATTCGTTATAAAATATCTCGTATTCTTGCTTGGTCATAGGGCAGTTGAGGTAGTCGTCTCCGCCTTTGCCGTATCTTGAGCCCCAAAAGGCCGAATCATAATCAATGCTGTCGGCGGTAACTATTGGCGAAGCCGCGTCAAAGAAATATAAATAATCTTCGCTAAGAAGTTTTCTTAAATTTTCCGCCAGACCGTCCGTAGTCAGCGGCCCGGTAGCTATTATGGTCGGAATATTGGTATCTATCTCTTTATATTCTTGACATATTATGTTTATATTTTCTATGGAATTAATGATTTCTGTTATTTCTTGAGCGAACTTATCCCTATCTACCGCCAAAGCTCCGCCCGCTTCCACTGAGTGCTTATAGGCGGTTTTTATAATAATAGAATCCAGCAATTCCAGTTCGGCTTTAAGAAGTCCGCTTGCGGTGTCCGGCCCTTTTGCCTTTAAGGAGTTGCTGCAAACAAGCTCCGCGAAATTAGGATTTTTATGCGCAGGGGTAAAAGCGCGCGGCTTTATGTCGATTAAATCCACTTTTATGCCGCGCTTGGCTAACTGATAAGCGGACTCGCAACCCGCAAGCCCGCCCCCTATAACTAAAACTCTATCGCTTCTCACAACTTATGCCTTGTTATTCTTCTATATGATTATGACCGTTTTCTTCTATTTTTATAGTATAGCCGCATTCTTTAGAAGCGCATTTTATGACGTCGCCGTCTTTATAATGCTTTAAAACCATATGCGAATCGCATTGAGGGCATTTTTGATCGACTACCTTGTCGTTAGATATAAAACGGCAGTCGGGATAGCCGCTGCACGCGAAAAACTCGCCGCGGCGCGAACGCCTTTTTACCAACGGCTTGCCGCACTTAGGGCATTTTCCGTAATCGGCGTTTTCGTCTTCTATGGGTTTGATGTTTTGGCACTTAGGATAATTGGAACAGCCCAAGAATTTGCCGTATTTACTGTGTTTTACTACCATATCCCCGCCGCACTTTTCGCACTTGATACTCGTCTTTTCGCTTTCTTCTTCCAAACTCTTGGTGTTGCGGCATTTGGGAAAATTGGGGCAGGCCAGGAACTTTCCGTATCTGCCGTGCCTGATTACCATATTGACGCCGCAGTTTTCGCAAACAACGTCGCTTTGCTCGTCGGGCTGTTTTAAGGTAAAGCTGTCCTCAAGCGCGGCTTTGACGTCGCGCTCAAATCCGCCGAAATAAAAATCGTGAATTACCTGCTGCCAAACCTTGCCGCCTTCCTCAATCTCGTCCAGCATGTTTTCCATATTGGCGGTAAAATCCACGCTCATAATATCGGGGAAATATCTGACCAGCATATCGGTAACCTGCTCGCCCAATTCGGTAGGCTTTATATGTCTGCCCTCTTTTTCGCAGTATTCTCTGGTAAACAAAATCAAAATCGTGGGCGTATATGTAGCCGGTCTGCCTATGCCCTTTTCTTCCATCGCCTTAACCAAAGACGCCTCGGTGTATCGAGCCGGGGGCTTGGTAAACTTTTGCTCGGGCTTTAGTTCTATCAATTTAGGCTTGTCGCCTTCTTCCAAAGGCGGCAAGATTTTATTGGAATCGTCCTCGTCGTCGTTAACTTCTGGCTTATCTTGCGTTTCCTGCTCGTCCGCGCTGTATGCCGCCAAAAATCCTTTAAACTTCAAAGTTCTGCCGCTTGCGGTAAAGCGGTAATCGTTGGCGGTTATCTCGGCGCTTACTGTGTCATATTGCGCCTGAGCCATTTGGCTTGCTAAGAATCTTTCGTAAATTAATTTATATAATCTGTATAGATTTCTGTTAAGATAGGGTTTTACAGATTCGGGCGTTCTGTCCAGCGAAATAGGTCTAATAGCTTCGTGAGCGTCTTGAATGCCCTTCTTTGACTTAAATTTATTGGGAGTTTCGGGATAGTATTCCGTTCCGAATTTGGATTTTATATAATCTTCGGCCATTTTTTGCGCCTCGGGCGAGATACGCGTCGAGTCCGTTCTGATATAAGTTACCAGCGCTACCTTGCCCTCGGAACCTAATTCTACGCCCTCGTAAAGATTTTGAGCGCAAGCGGTGGCTACTTTTAAGGAAATACCCAGCTTGTTTAAAGCGTCCTGCTGCATAGTGCTGGTGGTATAAGGCGCGGGCGCGTTAACCTTGGTAACGCCTCTTTTTATCTTTGTTACTAAGTATTGCGCGCCTTTTAGGTCGTCTAAGACCTTATCCATTTCGGCTTTGTTGTTTATCTCTAGTTTCTGGTCTTTATGCGAAGCCAACTTAGCCAAAAAGGCTACGTTATCCTTTTCCAAAACCGCCTTTAGATGCCAATACTCTTTGGGCACAAAAGCGCGGATTTCGCGCTCTCTGTCTACTACAAGCTTTAGCGCCACCGATTGCACGCGCCCGGCAGATAGCTTGCTGCGTATTTTTTTGCTTATTATGGGCGAAAGCTTATAGCCCACAAGTCTGTCCAGCACGCGCCGCGCTTGCTGAGCATCGACTAAATTTTTGTCTATGGGACGCGGGTTTTGAAGCGCGTTTTGAACCGCCGTCTTGGAAATTTCGTTAAAAACTATCCTGCAAGGCGACTCGGGCGGAATGCCCAAAATGTGAGTTAGGTGCCACGAAATAGCCTCGCCCTCGCGGTCGGGGTCGGTGGCCAACAAAATTGATTCGGCTTGGCTTGCCTTTTCTTTGAGCTGTTTGATTATTTCTTTTTGTTTGGGGATTAAGACATACTTTGGCTCGAAATTATTTTTTATATCCACCGCCAAGGTATGCTCGGGCAAGTCTCTTACATGTCCTTTGGTGGCTATTACATTATAGGACGAATCTATGCCCTTTAGATATTTGTTAATGGTCTCTCTTTTTCCCTCGCCTTCGATAATGACTAATTTCAAACGGAATCTCTCCTTTACGCTAAAGAATAAACTGTGCCGTTTTTGGTTATCAAACCTTTTATCTCCATTATGCTCAACAAGCTGTTTAGCTCGCTTGCGGGCAAATTGGCGCTGTATAAAATTTTATCATAGTTTAATGCACCGTTTGCTAATAAGTCAAGTATTTTTTGCTCCGATGAATCCAACTTGGGCTGCGGTTTATGTTGTGGCGCGTAGGTTATGTTCAAATCCTCCAAAATGTGTTCGGGCTTATATACGAGCGCGCATTGAGAATATCTAATAAGTCTCAGGTTGCCCAAAATCTTAGGGTTATCCGCCGCGCCCGCGAGAGCGAACACGCTTTTGCCCTGTTCAAGCGCGTATTCTACAGTGTACATCGTTCCGCTCTTTTCGCCCGCCTCCGCCACCAAAACGCCCATGGAGAGCGCCGCCAATAGTCTGTTTCTTCTAGGATAAGAATACACAGTGCCTTTAAACTCGGGCAAAAACTCGCTTATTACCAAGCCTTTTTGGGCTATTTCTTTATATAATTCGTAGTTGACGGCGGGATAGATTTCGTTATGGCCGTTGCCCAGAATAGCTATGGTATCGCCGCCTATATCTAGTGTAAACCTATGCGCGAAACTGTCAATACCCGTAGCAAGACCGCTTACTATGGTAAAACCGCTGGATGACAGTTCTTGAGCGAAAATTTTGGTCATCTTTTTGCCGTAAAGGCTGGGACTTCGCGTGCCCACTATGGTAAAGCATTTGGATGAAAGAAGCTCAAGCCTTCCTTTATAATATATAACAAAAGGCGCGTCGTTTAACTCCAAAAAACTCGGGGGATATTCTTTATCTTCGGGCGTTAAAATCCCCAAGCCATCGTTTTCGTATCTTTTTAACTGCCGCTTTAGGCGCTCAAAATTTAAGGCGTTGAGCATTTTTGAGTAACTAGAACCCAAAACTTCTTTAACTTTTAAGTCGCCCTTTCTAAAGAATTCGTAAAAATTATAAATGCCGCCCGTTTCCTTAATCAAAGGATTAATTTTAAAGGGTGAAGCGTCGGCAGCCGACAGCCAAAAATATAACAATCTTTGGTCTTCCATATTTTCTCCTAAAAATTTAAGACCACAACTTTCTGTCCAGCGTCCTGTAGCTGACCGCCTCGGCGATTTGCTTTTGGTCTATTATGTCGCTTCCGTCCAGATCGGCTATGGTTTTGGCTACTTTTAAAATTCTGGTATAAGCGCGGGCTGATAGTTTCAATTTTTCAAAGGACAGCTTTAATAGTTCTTTTGCGGCGCCGGTTAAAACGCAGTAAGTTTTAATCAACTCTGCAGGCATTTGAGCGTTGCAGTAAATGCCTTTGTCTTTTAACCTTTCTTGTTGAAGTTTTCGCGCTCTGTTAACTCTTAACTTTATTTCTTTGGAGTCTTCATTAACCGACTCGTCTGCCAATTCCTCGTATTTGACGCTGTCAACCGATATATGTATGTCTATCCTGTCCAAAAGCGGGCCGGAAAGCCTGCTTAGATATTTTTGAATTTGAGAGGGAGTGCATTGGCATTGACCGCGTTCCGAACCATAATGCCCGCAAGGGCAGGGGTTCATGCTTGCCACCAGCACAAACCTTGCGGGATATTGCACGCTCAAATTGGCGCGGTTGATCACTATGACGCCGTCTTCTAAGGGCTGCCGTAAGGTTTCCAAAGCGCTTCTGGAATACTCGGGCAATTCGTCCAAAAACAAAACGCCGTTATGGGCTAGACTTATCTCGCCCGGTTTTGCGAAAGGTCCGCCACCCGTTAGCGAAACCGTAGTCGCGGTATGGTGCGGCGTCCTAAAAGGTCTCGAAGTAATTATCCCTTCTTGTCCCAAAATACCCGCAATCGAATGAATCTTGGACGTCTCCAACGCTTCCTCGGGCGTCATATCGGGCAATATTGAGGGTAAAGCGCGCGCAAGCATTGTTTTGCCCGCGCCGGGAGGGCCTATCATGAGCATATTATGCCCGCCCGCAGCCGCGATTTCCAACGCCCTTTTGGCTTGGTTTTGACCTTTTATATAAGCAAAGTCCGAAGCGCTCAAACCGCTGTTATGGATAATCTCTGCTATGTCTTTGGAAATCGCCTTTCGGGGCTGTTCTTGACCTTTTAAGATATTAACCGCTTGAGTCAAACTTTCTACCAAAATAATCTCCGCGTCCTTAAGCCAAACGGTTTCCGGTTCGTTATCCAAAGGAACGAAAAACTTTTTATATCCCAAATCGGTAGCGCTGATTAATATAGGCAAGATACCGTTGATGCGCCTTACTTTGCCGTCCAGCGAAAGCTCGCCCAAAAACACATATCCGTCTGTGAGCTTATACGACAGCTGTTCAGTAGCCGCCAAAATCCCCAAAGATATAGGCAAGTCGAACACGGGGGTTATTTTTTTGATGTCCGCAGGAGCAAGGTTGACCGTAATCTTGGACGCGGGGAACAAAAACCCGCTGTTTTTTATCGCCGAGCGGACTCTTTCGCGCGACTCCTTAACGGCCGTTTGCGCAAGCCCCACCGTTTCAAAGCTGGGCAGGCCGTTGTTTATATCCACCTCGACGTCCACGGGATAGCCCTGTATTCCGCTTAATGAAAAGCTTTTGACTTTAGCGAGCACATTCGCCCCCGAAATGCGACAAAAATATACATTAAGATTATACATATATTTGAAGATTTAAACAATATTTTGACAAACTTTTTGATATGTTTTGAAAATAAAAAAACGAGCGGAATTTCCCGCTCCTTTTATAGTTTATGACTGAATTAAACTTGTTTTTACTGTTAGTTGTTGGCTTCTTTAATTTTTGCGGCTTTGCCTGTCAATTCTCTTATATAATACAATTTAGCTCTTCTTACGCGACCTTTTCTCACTACGACTATGGAGTCGATCTTAGGCGAATGCAAAGGGAAAGTTCTCTCAACGCCAACGCCAAACGATATCTTGCGAACGGTAAAAGTTTCTCTCAAACCGCCGCCGCGGCGCGCTATAACAGTGCCTTCAAAAGCCTGTATTCTTTCCTTAGAGCCTTCAATAACTTTAAAGTTAACTCTGATAACGTCGCCTATATTAAAAGAGGGAAGGTCGGTCCTCATATTTTCTTTTTCTATAACCTGTATCAGTTTATCCATAATAACCTCCGAGTCTGTGCAGTTACCTAAATATATTATCACAACCTAAGCCTTAACACAAGCAAAAAGACATAAGTTTTTTTAACCAAAAACCCTTAAAAAGCAAAGAATATTATAACATAATTTTTTAAATTTCAAATAAAAATAAAGCGATTTTTTTAAAAAGCTGTTAATATATTGGTTTATATTTTATTTTAGTGATAAAATCTTTTTATAAACATAATTTAACGAATGATTTTTAGAGGTGCAATATGAAATTTTCCCAAATTCAATATAAGCGTCCAGATATGGATGCGTTGATTGACAGCGTTAATTCTTATCGCCAAGCGTTTGAGAACGCTTCAAACGCGGATGAGCAAGTAAAAATTTATCTGGAAATGACCAAATCTTTGCAATCGCCCATTACAATGTGCTATGTGGCGATTATTAGATATTATCTTAACACTACTGACGAGTTTTACAACAAAGAAAAAAATTTTTTGGACGAAAAGTTCCCCGAGCTAAAAAGCGCTTTGAGCGATTTCTCCAAGAGCATGCTCGCTTCGCCCTTTAAGGAAGAGCTAAAAACCAAACTGCCTCCCGTCATAATGCTCAATAAAGAAATAGAAGCCAAATCGATGAGTCCCGAGATTATAGATTTAAAAATCGAAGAAAACAAGCTCATCAACCAATACACCAACCTTATGAGCTCTGTAATGGTAGAGTTCCAAGGGCAAAAATTAACGCGCCCCGAAATCAGAAAATATATATCAGCAAGCGACCGCGAAACCAGACGCGCCGCAATGACTGCTTACGGACTTGAATTAAACAAGATTAAAGACCAACTGGACGACATCTATGACAAAATGGTAAAAGTCCGCGATAAAATGGCAAAAAAATTGGGCTATTCCGGCTTTGTGGAACTAGGCTACTTGCAGATGAACAGAAACTGCTATAATCCTAACGATGTCGATAAGTTCAGACAAGGCGTGTTAAAATACATTGTTCCTGCCGTGTCTAAGATTAAGAAAAAAGTTTCCATTGATTTAGGCATAGACAAATTAAAACTCTTCGACAACGACGTTTATTTAAAAAGCGGCAAACCCCAGCCCGTAATTTCCAGCGAAGAGATAATGCGCCAGGGAAGCAAGATGTATAACGAGCTAAACGCCGAGATCGGCGCGCTTTATGACAATATGTTAGAAAGCGAAACCTTTGACGTTCTCTCGCGTCCCGGCAAGTGGGGCGGCGGCTTTTGCGAGGGTCTGGCGGAATTTAAGCTGCCCTTTATTTTGAGCAACTTCAACGGCACAGCCGACGACATAGACGTTTTAACTCACGAAATGGGACACGCTTTCGCGTTTTATAAGTCTTGGGAGTATGAAATCCCTGATGTGCAAAACCCGACTTTTGAAACATGCGAAGTGCATTCTATGTCGATGGAGTTCTTTACTCATAAGTTTATGGAAAGATTTTTCGGCGAGGCGGCAAACGACTACCGTTACGCGCACTTAGCCGAGGCCTTAAATTTTATACCTTACGGAACAATAATCGACTACTTCCAACACCTAGCTTATCAAAATCCCCTATGGACGCCCAAAGAGCGAAATCAAGCGTGGGCGGAACTGGAAAGACAATACCGTCCTTATATGGACGCTCAAGGCATCCCCTTCTTCGAAGAAGGCAGAGCGTGGCAGGTTCAAGCGCACGTTTACGAATCGCCTTTCTATTATATAGATTACTGCCTTGCTCAATCGGTAGCGCTTCAATTTTACGCGCTTATGCATCAAGACTATAACGCCGCTTGGCAAAAATATTACAACTTCGTCTCTAAAGCAGGCACGCTTACCTTTACTGATCTATTAAAAGAGTCAAAGCTGCAATCGCCTTTTGACGAGTCAACCCTAAAGCACATAAGCGAGATAGCGTTGAAGACATTGAATATAGACTAATTACCAAAGTCCAAAAGAGGTCATAATGAACGACTTAAATCAACAACTGGAAAGCCTGGCGTTGTTTTATTCAGTCAAGCAGGACAAAGTAATAAAAAGCCTTATGGACGCGTTAGCCGACCCCAAAAACGAACCGCTGTTTTACCACAATCTTTTAGAGAGCGGATACTCAGACGACTGGGCAGGCTATGTTTACAACCTAGCAAGATACGACCAAAACATATGGGCCAAGAGTTTGGCAAAAGGCGTCG
Source organism: Clostridia bacterium (assembly GCA_036562755.1). Classification (GTDB taxonomy): domain Bacteria; phylum Bacillota; class Clostridia; order Christensenellales; family DUVY01; genus DUVY01. The sequence goes on from DATCJN010000026.1 coordinate 33,481, forward strand.
AAATTCCGCCCCAAATAAAACAAAGGGCTATACAAGAGCTAAAAATCCTAAAACTGCTCTCAGAGCAAACCTCAAGTTCGCTTTTTGAAAACAGCGTTTATGAATGGGGCTCTAAGAATAAATATGACTTTGACTACGATTTTCTGGCGCAAGATATCTCAAAAAAAGGCTATGGGATTTACGCTAAATACGACGCCTTTGTGTTTCAAGACAGGGAATTAATACCCATTCCCAATCCGCCTAAAATAGAGTTAAGCTCTTTAATAGGCTATCAGTCCCAAAAACAAGAGGTAATCGCCAATACTAAGGCTTTTATAGAAGGCAAACCCGCAAACAATGTTTTGCTCGCAGGCGACAGGGGTTCGGGCAAGTCTTCTACCATAATGGGCGTATTTAATATGTTTAAGGGACAGATAAAGTTAGTAGAACTGCCCTTGGCCAATATTAAAAACATTACATACTTGATTGATTTATTAAAAGACATCCCCAACCGCTTTATAATCTTTTTGGACGATTTGGTCGTAGATAAAAATAACCCCGAATTATTTTATCCGCTAAAAGCGGCTTTGGAGGGAAGCTTTTTAAATTCTAAGACCAATACATTAATATATGCCACTTCCAATAGACGACACCTGGTAAGACAAAGCCAAAAAGAAAGAGAAGACGAAATCCGCCCCAGCGAAGGCTTAGAAGACACGCTCGCCCTTTCCGACAGGTTCGGGCTTGTGGTATTGTTCCATAATCTCAATAAAGACGAATATTTAGATTTAGTGGCAGCCCTCGCTAAAATGCGCAATATACCCGTTACCGATAAACTCTTAAAAGACGCCGAAATTTGGGCGCTGGCTAAGGCCGTGCGCTCGCCCAGATCGGCCGTGCAGTTTATAAACTCGCTTGAAAGCTAACGAAACATTAAAAACCGCCTCTTTAGGCGGTTTCTTTTATTTCAATATTTTTTTGCTCAAAGGCTTGATTGATGCCTTCTTTTATCAATTTTATTCCTATGCTCCATGCCAAAACGGATAAGACAACGGGCACAAAGTAAATTTGAGGCAAGAGCTTGGCGCTAAAGGGCATATTCCAAACGCTGTGCAAAAGCGCGCAAAACAATATCAGCCCCGCGCCTTTTAAATAATTTTTTCTCTTAAGCAGAATAACCGCCGCGGCGCCTTCTATTGCCGCCCATATGACGTGCCCGCCCGGCGCTAAGATGCACCTTAAAAACAGCACATCCAGCATTTGCATTAAGCTGACGCTCAAAAACTCGCTGGAATAAATAATGGTCGGATAACCGCCCATATTTAAAAACATTCCCAAAAAAGCGTATCCTGCCGATTCTATGGAAGCAAATCCCCCGCCGATCGCCGCGCCCGTTAAAATTCCCCCGCAAATAGTTTTGTTCTTGCGCCTTATAAGCAACATTATTATAACCGCAAGCTTGGCGCTTTCTTCTACCACGCCGGTCAGCAGCGCTCCTACATAATCCAATCCTTTGTTATAACCTATCAGGTCGTGCAAAATTAGAGTAAAAATAACGGCAAGCGCTCCGCCTATTCCAAACATCTTTATAATAGAAAAAATAGAAATATCTCTATAGACATTTAATTCAAAAAACAGCACTATTAAAGTAAAAGGAACTATAAACGCGCCCAAAAACATCAAAGTAGGCAGCGACAAAATCCCGCCGAAAGAGCTGATGATATAAACAAGAATAAGCATTACCGCCAGACTCAAAAAAACCCTAAAAAACAGCCACGGACGCGGCAGGGCAATTTTTTGAACATCAAAGTCGGCTATGCCGCTCAAATAGAGTTCTTGCTTTTCTGCTTTTGTCCTTGGAAGAAAAACATCGGCAAAGACGCCAAAAAAGTTAAAATCCTGGTCTTTAGTTTCTATCATAATAATTGATTATTGACCAAGATTAAAAACTAATTCATAAGCCCTATGATATCCTTAAAAGGCAAGTCCTTATGAACAACTTGGTTTATCGCGACCGCCAAAACATAGGCGCATTTTTGGACTATGGCGTCTATATCCTTGGGAGTTACAACAAGCTCGCCTAAGGAACTTGTCAAAATATTTGAAATCAACTTGGACTCTTGCTCTTTCGAGGGCGTAAGTTCAGGCATTTTTTCAAAACATTGCTCTATGATATCCAGCGACAATGTCGAAGCATATACTACCAACGGAGCGCCTATGGAAATCACGGGCGCGCCTAAACTTTCTCTGTTTAACCCGAATCTATGGTTGCCCACGCCCGCTCCCGGCACTATGCCCGTATCCGTAACCTGAAAAGCCGAACTTAACCTATGGGTGCTTTTGGAAGCAAGCGCGTCGATGGTGATAATTATATCGGGCTTGACTTTTTCGGCGACGCCTTTTATTATATCGTAAGTTTCTATGCCCGTAATACCCAAAACCCCCGGGGACAGCGCGCAAAGCGATACGCCCCAATCTTCTTGGAGATGGCGGTTGATTATTAATTTATCCACGGTCATAGGCCCTAGCGAATCCGCGGTCATATGCTTGTTGCCCAAGCCCACCGCCAGAATAGTTTTAGGTTTTAAATCGCCTATGCAATCGTCAATTGCCCTTGAAATTTGGGAAGCGACTTTGTGAATAAAATCCAGGTCTTTTTGATAAAACTCGTCGGCTTCAATGGTAATATATTTGCCTGCGGGCTTGTTAATTTTTTTTGAGCCGCTTTCGTTTAGAATCTCGACTTCGTATCGTCTTATGCCGTCTTTGATGCTTTCTTTTACTCTTATATCCTGGTCTTGGGCGTTTTGCAAGACCGATTCTAGCGCCATATCAGTTCTAAATTTCATAATTATTAGTTTGAACAAAAAAATATATAATAATCGTTTGCCTAAAAATCTTAAGTATGCTAAAATGTTACAGGTATTTTAAGAGAAGGAGAAGTTCATAAGTGCCTAATACAAAATCCGCTAAAAAAAGAGTTAAAGTTATAGCAACGAAGAACTTAAGAAATAGAATGGTAAAATCCCAAGTAAAGACCGCTATTAAGAAATTTAAAGCGGCTATCTTGTCTAACGATCCCGCCACCGCGGAAGCAATTTTGCCCGAAACTTTTTCTATCATAGATAAAGCCGCGGCAAAAGGCGTAATCCATAAAAATAACGCTTCCAACAAGAAAGCGGGTTTAGCTAAGATGCTTTCCGATTTAAAATCAGGCAAATTGGTTTTACCTTCCGTTGTGGATTATAAGACTCGCGCGGCAGAAAAGAAAGCCGCCGAAGAAAAGGCAAGACTTGAGGCAAAAGAATTAAAAGCCCAAAAGGAAGCTGAAAAAGCTGAAAAAGCCAAGAAAGCTAAAAAATCCAAGAAAGAAGACGAAGAATAAAAATATCGCCCCTAAGAACTAGGGGCGTCTTTTTTATTTAGAGAATAGAATTAAAAACAATAAAACTAAACAACGAAGCGACAAGCAAAATCGCGGCGGTCACGGTTTCTATGTGTCTGTTTCTAACCAACTGTTTAAAGGAAAAAAATGCGCCCGCGCACAAAAACATAATCTCAAAGAGCGCGAAAATATTATAGAGCATATTATAGCCCATTAAATGCTTGTTAAACAAAAGATAAACCTGATAAATCAGCAAAAGCAAGAATGCCAATGCGGCAAACAAAACCGCTACCGAGTTATAAATATTATCGCTGGCAGTTCTATACTTAATCATTCAAGACTCCGTTAGTTTTATCTTCAGTTAAAATATAGCCTATAAAACATAACTTGTCAATAGGCTTAAAAAACTCTCGCGCGAAGGAGAGTTTTTTTAAAGAAGTATTATTTTGATTATAAAAGAATTATTCAACAAACGCGTGATAGATTGCCTCTATAGACTTTTCAAAGTCCTTATTATCCACGCCGATAATTATATTTAACTCGCTGCTGCCTTGGTCTATCATTCTTACGTTGATGTCGGCGTTATATAATGCCGAAAACAACTTGGCAGCAGTACCCTTTCTTTGAATCATTCCGTGACCGACGGTGGCTATAAGCGCCAAGTCGTCAAACACTTCGATATGATCCGGGTTAAGCGCCGCCTTTAATCCCGCAACCACGCTGTCTATCTTTCCGTTTATGTTTGAATTTTCTATAACAAGTCCCAGGGTATCTATACCCGTAGGCATATGTTCTATTGAGATTTTATGCTCTTCCAATACCGACAAAGCGCGGCGGGCAAATCCCAGCTCGCTGTTCATCATGGATTTTTCGATGTTGATTACGGTAAAATTCTTTTTGCCCGCTATTCCGGTAACAATCCTTCCGTTTTTGCGATATTCTTTAGACGGAACTATCATAGTTCCGGGGTTATCGGGCTCAAAGGTGTTTCTGATATTGATAGAGATGTCCGCAAATCTTACCGGGAAAATGGCCTCGGGGTGCAAAACGCCCGCGCCCATATAGGACAACTCTCGCAGTTCTTTATATGTAAGGCTGGATATGCTCTTAGGGTTTTTTACTATGCGGGGGTCGCACATCATAAACCCGTTGACATCCGTCCAATTTTCGTACAGCTCTGCGTTTACAGCCCTTGCCAAAATAGCGCCCGTAATATCGGAGCCGCCGCGCGAAAATACGCAGATGCTGCCGTCGGGCTTGCTTCCGTAAAATCCGGGCACAACAACGCCTTTTTCCGCTATAGGATCAAGCGCGGCTTTGGTTAAATCGTTAGTAAGCTCGGATTCAAAGACGCCGTCTTGGGTAAACTTGATAATATCTTTAGCGTCCAAAAAGACAAAACCCATATATTTGGCTAAAATCATAGCCATTAAATATTCGCCGCGCGAGGCAGCGTAATCATAACCGGCGCCTGAGTCTATTTCTTTTCTAATGTTCTCAAACTCTTGGCTTAAGTCTATATCTATTTTTAAGTCGTCGATTATGCTTTGATAACGGGCCTTGACCTTTTCAAAAATATCCTTGCAAGAACCTTCTTTTGCGGTCTTATAGCAGTTGATTAGCATATCGGTAACTTTGTCTTGGTCTTTTAATTTGCCCGGAGCGCTAACGACGACAATTTTGCGTTTTGGATTAGCGTTAATAATGCTTACAACTTGGGAAATGCTGGAAGCATCGGCCATCGAAGTTCCGCCAAATTTACATACTAACATATGGTCTCCAACTCAAAAAAATTTTTTTGCCTTGCAATTTTCATAAAAAACATAATACCATAAAATATATAAAAAAAGCTAATATTTTAATATTAGCTTTTTTATTTTTTTGAAAAAATTTATCAATATAATGATTAATAAATATTTATTTTATAAATTTCGTCTCGAAATAATAGCGTTTTTCTTCCGCTTCGCCTAGCGAAAAACTCTTTTTAGGCAAGACTTTTCTGGAGGCAAGCTCTTCAAAGAACTTATCCTTAGGTATGGCGGGCATTATTATTCCCGCGCTGTCAATATTGGTCGAGACGATTTCGCGAAGGTTGTCTTCGCCGTGGATATAATCTATAGATATGCCCTCGTCTTCCAATTTAATATCATCTAGCAGCATTTGAATAGATTCTATTGCGTCCAACGGGTCGGCGGGAATGGGCACTGTAATAGAATCCTTTGAATTAAAGATAACCTGGGTTTTGCCTTCCTCGGAAGCAAATTCGGTCTTTATCCTGGACGCGAGTTTTCTAGCGTCAATGTTTTTTATTGCGCGGTGAATGGGATGGAAAGTAATGCCTTCGTCGTAAAGGTTTACGATTTCCACAAGGGTATATCTTGCAGGATGGTTTTGGATTTGATCGGGCGGCAAGGTGCGCTTAATATTGTTCCAGTTAACTTTGGCAGCAGCCAAAGAGTGATTGCCGTCGCCCACAGCCAAAACAAAGCCTTGAGAGGACTTGCAAGTTTTTTGAACCATCTCGGGAGTGGTAATCTTTTCGAAAGCTTCTAGGACCGCTTTTGGATTATTTACCTTATAACCTTTGACGTGTCCTCCGCCCATATTCAGCTCAAAGTCGTATATCAATTCTTTATCGGGGCTGTTGTAAGCCTCTTCGATGACTTTAAACTCGGGATCGCTCATCAAAAGCATTACGTGGGGCAATTCCAAAAGCGCCTTTTCTCTTATCTTAACCCTGGGCGGTATGCGCTCTAGGATAGTCTGTTCGGACGCGCGAATTGCCGAACAGTCAGCTATATTAAAGCTGTATTTTTCCAAATCGACGCAAACCACAAGCCCAAGCCGTCTAGGCGTATATTTTGTAGAGCGCTCAACTAAAATCATGCCCGATTCAATCGTGTCAAAAATATCTTCGTCAACATATTTTTGCATTTCGGCGTTTATAGCGTTGATCCTTTCGGCTATTTGGCCATTTTTTAGATAAACTTCGGGCAAGATTAGCTTTAGCGCGCTGGGAGCGGCGCCTATGTAATTTTTTAAGTCTTCCCAATATTTTATTTGGGAAGTAAATATATCGCACGCTATGACCGCCCATTTATTGTAATCTATATGCTTTTTAGGTATAAGTATGGGTTGCGGAAAAATCACATTCGCGTTCATGGTCATCCTCTGTAATATAATATTATTCAAAACTTATAAACAAATACTTAAAAATAGCCAAAACACGAAACCGCATATTAGAGCGGCAATTTTATATTTAATATTATACACAAAAATATAGCGCAAAATCAAAAGGAAAATGTTTTCTTCTTTCTTTTTATGAGCCATTATTTTCTCCTGCGTTTTTTGGTTTCGGCTTGGGGGACGCTAAGCCCATAAAATTCCGTCAACGTCTGATTAAGCATATCAGAATCGTAATATCTGGACAATGATCCGTTTTTGGCCACCGAGATTACGCCCGTTTCTTCGGAGACAATTATGGTTAAAACATCGTAATTTTCGGTAATGCCGATTGCCGCCCTGTGCCGAGTGCCCAATTCTTTAGGCAGATTGGTATCTTGAGAAAGAGGCAAAAAACAGCCCGCGGCTATCAATTTATTGCCCTTTATAATAACCGCTCCGTCGTGAAGCGGAGACTTTACATTAAATATGCTCTCCAAAAGCGCGGCGCTTATTGCGGAGTTTAGTTTTACGCCGCTTTCTACTATGTGAGAGGGCACGGCGTTAGCCACCAAAACGATCAACGCGCCCGTATTGCTCTTGGACAACGCCTGGGCGGCTTTTATCATTTCGTTGATGGCGTTATACAACTCCTCGTCAGATATTTCGGAATCCACGGTAAAATGACTGACAGTCTTTTTGGCTGTAATTAATTTTAACAAGCCCCTTCTGGTTTCGGGTATGAACGCCAAAAAGAATACCACTACGCCCGCGCACGTCAAAACCAAAGCCACATAATAAAGCGCAGGCATTTTTTCTTTAAAATTTAAGATAAAAAGCAAAACGACAAGATAAATCGCCACATATTTCAAAGTCCTTAACGCATTGGCGTTTTTCAAGAAAGCAAAAAGCCCGTAAAATAATAAAGCGAATACTATAATTTCCAGCGCGTCCCAACCGTTAAAGCTCTTTAAAACATCCGCAATTTTTTCCAAAAAGTTCATCTATTCGCCGCCGTATAATAATTAGTTTAGATAATCTTCGTAAACATTGCCGTATACGGACAAAATCTTTCTAGAATTCATTATATCCAAAACGTCTTTGTTCATCTTAAACGATAAATCCAACACTTTGTCATAGTTATCATAATCGCCTTCGATGATTCTTGACGCTTCCTGATTTAGTTCCAAAGAAGTCATTTGGGCTTCTAACAATTTGGCAATGTATCCGTAATAAAACATCAAAAAATCAAACTGGACTTTCAACTCCCAAACTCCGTCTTTAGGGTAATTAATTTATCATTTAGATAAATTCATAATTATTATACTAATACGCTATGTAATTTACAATACAAATAGGCTAAAAACGAACATAAAAATAACAACTTTTTCCAATTATTACAAAATATGACATTTTTACGGTTTTTTAGCGCGCCGTAAAAATGTCAAATTAAAACAATAAAATACAAAATGGTCTAAATATTTTAGGCCGTGTTAATATCCTTCAAACGGGTTATCGTTATTCTTATTTATATTATTGTCTTTATCCTTATTCTCGTATTCTTCGCCAAACACTGTAGGCGGAGGCGTAGGTTTTATGGTTATTACGGGAACGGGATAGCGGATATTATAATTTTTGGAGATTAAGAATACAACGGCAATCATAATCACGATAAGCCCCAGCTTGACATAGGCCATAAGGCTGGTATTTATAAGCCAGTTGTAATTGGGCTTTTGGGCGGCGCTTTTTTCCATAGTTTTAACAAAATCCGCGTCCATAAGAGTATAAAATACTATATTAGCTGCCGCATTCATTTTTTGAACGAAACTGTCGCCGTAAAGTTCCCTTAATGTCTCGCGGTTGTCGTCCTTAGTATAGATTATGGACGGATTTTTTTCGGACTCCACCATGCCGATTTTATTATTGGTATCCCAGTTGCGCGAAAAGAAGAATGCGCTGTTTATACCCGCCGATAAAAAGTAATAATTTGAACTGTTTATTCCATAGTGCATATAAGGGAAGGATGGCGTTGGAATTGACGCGGTCTTTTTGTTGGCGGGCGGAAGCCTTAAAGGTAGGTTGTTTTTATCAGCGATTTCTTTTATATATTTTTCATGGACAGTCGATAATTCGTCGCAATATAGATACAAATAATCCCCGCCGCCTATGCAGTCCAGGTTAACCGCCAATAGCGTGTTATCTATTTCTTTGGGCAGCATATTTTTCACATAATAATTGGCGCCGTATAAGCCTACCTCGTCCGCGCCTAGCGCCACAAAGACTAGATTAAAATCTATGTTTAGATTGTCTTGTTCCTTTAATTCTCCAAATCGGCTGGCCAAGCTCAACATTACTCCCACGCCGGAGCCGTTGTTATACGCGCCCTCCGCTCCAAAGCCTTCAATATCGTCAGAGCCGTAATAGTTATCGTAATGCGCGCAAATAATAACTTGCTTTTGCTTACCTAAGTCTAGTTTGCCAATGACATTTTGGGATGAAACCTTTTTGCCGTTGAATTCAATGTCAAAGGTTTGTGTTTTGGTCTCTAATCCGAAGGATTCAAATTCTTGGGCGATCCATTCTGCAGCCTTCTTTTCGTCGTCAGAAAAGCTCGTGCGTTTGGGGCAATTGTCCAAAAAACTGTTCATAAACTCTTCCGCATCCGAAATAGGCGACGATTGCGCGATAACATTTTTAGGCAACCAAAACGAAATCGCAATTATAAATGTTAACATCAACGCTAAAGCGCATGTAATTTTTTTCATAGCAAGCCTCCAAACGCAGCAAATAATCCGATCGCCGTGCTGATACCGTGATAGAAGAAGAAAATACTCGCTACCGCTTTTAACGCTCTAGCCCATAAGAAATTGGGCAAAAGTCTTCTGGACAGCAGGTAATAAGTCATATACAAAAACAAAGCGCTTACGATAAAATCAAACAGCGCGCCCCAAACTTGCAAGAGCGGGAAGAAAAAGTATGATATATGAAACGCGCCCAGTATCAGATAACATACAGAGAATGTCACCCGGGTATAGTGATATGTTGTTTCTCTGTTTATTATGGGCAACTGTAGTCTTACAAAATAAACTATTACGCGCATAGCAAGCTCAAAAATAGCAAGATTGACAAGCCCCAAAAAGATATAAAACCACCAGCCAAAAATTTCGGCTGAGCGGCCTATTTGTCCCCAGCTCATCATATAAAACAACATTATCTTGTCTTGAGAGTCATACAGCGAAGAAAAGATAATTCCAACTCCCAGCATTATGACGCCTAAATAGACCGGTATCTTGTCGATTAGACTGTTGACCTTTTTCGCAAATTCCATAATTCACCTAAACATTTATTATATTAATTATAACCTTATCCGCGGCCGTTTTTTTATCTATTTTGCCGCTTTTTATAGAATAATCCATCAAGTGCAGCATATCGCAAATTTTTTTAAGCTTGACCGCGCCAAACTTTTTGGAATTGGCTTCCAGATATTTAAAAGCGTATTGATTAACGCCAAGTTTTTTGTATAATTCAGGGTCGTTTTTATTTACCGCCGCGTATAATAACTTTCTAAAATATAAATATACCGAACCTATTAAATATACATCGTCGGTCTCATGTGAAAGGCTGTTCCAAACTCTAAAAGCCTGGTCGGGATTTTTTTCGGCTAGGCAGTTAGTCAATTCATAAATCTTATATTCTTCGTCCTTTACGGCTAAATCTTCAACGTCCTGTCTGGTAATTTTTTCATTGGGCTTATAGGATAATATTTTATCCAGTTCGGTGTTGATTCTGGATAAATCCCTTGAACAATAATTTATTAAAGTATCTATCGCAGCCTTTTCGATTTTGTCTTGACAGCGGCTTTTTATAAATTTCTCTAGTTCCAGGTTTTCCAGTTTGGAGCAATCTATAACTTGGGCGTAGGCCTTAGCTTTGGAGAAAAAGTCGCTCTCGTCGGACACAAGCACCAAGATCGAGCTGGGATTGGGATCTTTTAGATATTCCAAAATGGGCTTTCCGGTATTTTTCGCGCCGCCGTTATTAACGGGCTTGGTAGTGGAAAATTCCATTGCCACGACTACTCTATAATCCGAACCCCAGGGTAAAATTTTAAGGGCGTTGACTATATTATCTTCGCGCTCGTTTTCTTGAAAGACTACGCTGTTAAGCTCAGGAGTAGATACGATAGAGCAAAACATATCCACGGCCGAATTTATCAGCCAGCGGTCGTCGCCTTGAAGGATATAACAGGGCGCGTATTTTCCGCCCTTTAGATGCGAGCTTAATGCGTTGTATTTCATCTTATGACCTTATTCTTTAATTCTAAAATATATTTCTTAAAATAGTTTGTCATTTTGGATAATATTATGTTTATTGCCAAAACATAGCAAGAAATAGCCACAGGGATAAGGCTTATAAGCCCTCTTAGGATATAATTCATCGAGCCCCAGCCGAAGATTGCGGCAATATTAAATATTTTGAGCAGGATCAATAAGCCGCTTAAAAAATGTTTTATATTTTTGTTTTTTATCCGACCTGAAAAAAGCAATAGACCAAAGGCATAAAGCACGGTTATTACCCTTAACGCCCAAGTAAGCGCGGCAAGCGTAATCAATTTTTTGTCGCCAAAAGCGTTTTTAAAAGTCAGAATCTCAAACAATATCATTAAAAGGGATAGTAAAAAAATAACGAGTCCTGAAATAATTTTAAGCCTTCTTAGCTTTTTGATTGCGTTTTCTTTTAACGAAATTGCTTTTTCTTTTAATTCAAAAATCGGCGTAATAACCATACCCTGCTTTATCACAATTTTAACATAAATAAAAGATTAACTAAAGCAAAAAGGTATAATTATCGCTTTCGCTTAGTTTGATAATATTAAGATCGGTATCCTCGCAATCAAAAACTAAGAACATATAAAAGTCTATTCCTTTAATGCGCTTATCGCACACCAAAATGTCGCATCCGCCGCTTAAGACGTTTAAGATTTCCAAATTATCCTCGTCAAACACCAAAGGATACAAAAATTTTTTGCCGCCGACAAGGACGCTCGTGCCCAGCCTTATATTATTATAGCTATAAGAAAATACTTCCAAACCGCTGATTTTATAATTGATTTCGTCAAAAATTTGGATAACGTCGATTTTGGATTGAACTTCTATCTCGTCGCACAAAGCCCAGTCGTCAGTCACTATGGCTATTTTATCGGGGCGGAAATCTTTGGCTAGACTTATAACGGCTTGAGGATGTCTGGGCGAAGAGGTTATGATTATGTAATCAATTTTTCGGATTTTTTGCTTGATTAGCTCTTTTTTTATCTTTGAATAATTATACTGATTAACTTCGCCTATTAAATATTTTGAGTTATCCTGGACGGCCAGCCCCGCGGAGCCTACGGGTATGGCATAAGCCGTGAAAAAATCTTGTGCGTATGTAACGGGGATATTGCTAAAAACCGCGGACATCGCCAGACAAACAGTCAAAGCCAAATAAGCTAACGCCTTAAATTTTTTGCCAAGATTGACATGCCCGCCCAAGACAAACGCGATTAAATAATATAAAGCCGAAAAAGCGCCTAATGAAAAAATAATAAATTCAGAATAAGGCAAACCGCTTATCAATCTTGTAAGAGTGTTTATGATTTTAAGCCCCCAACCAATCGGAATAACCAAAAACGCCGTAAATGGCAGGATAATAGATATTAGGCACGCCGCGAATAAAGCTATAAAGACAATGTTTATTAAAGGCAGCAAAACCAAGTTAGATACCAAAGAATAAACCGAAAACGAATTAAAGAAATGCGCCATTAAAGGATAGACGCCGATATTTGCCGACAAGGTCATAGCCAAAAGTTGAGAGATTTTGGCGCCTATCTTGCTTTTTAGTATCTTATTAAATACTTTTACTAAGGAAGAATAAAGGCATATTATGCAAAACATAGAAGCGAAGGATAACAAAAAGGAAAGATTATAAATATACAACGGTCTAAAGATAAGCATCAATATGCCAGCAAACCCCAAGCTGTTTAGAGAATCCGGTCTATATCCGAAAGTCTTGCAAAAAATCATAATAATGCCCATTATGCCCGCCCGTAAAACTGAGGGCGCAAATCCGCACAAGGCGCAATAAAAAGCGATAAACAGGCTCAATATGATTAATTTTAAAAATCTATGACCTTTAATGCGGGATAAAGCGGCGTTTAAGCACAAAATCAAAAAGCTGATGTTTAACCCCGACACCGCTAAGACGTGGGCAAGTCCAGCCGTTTTGTAGCTGTTATAGATATCGCCGGAAATATAATCTCTGTTGCCCGTTATCATCGCGTAAGCAATGCTTGAAGCGTCTTTATCGGGGATATTAAAGGTAATCTCCTTTATTTTGTATCTTATGCCGGACAAAACATCGGGCCTGCCGCCATAACGCCTTACGTCAAATTCGGCGCATTTTAGGATATATTTAATATTTTCGTGATAGTTATAATGCTCAACACCGCCGGAGGCTATTAAATCAAGTGAGATTAGTTCGCCTTCATAAATTAACAGCTTGTCCCCCGCCCGCAAGTTATACAGGTAGCTTTGCTCGTCTAACGTTATATAAGCCAAAACTTTGCCCTTAATTTTTTGCCCGTTGACCTTTATGTCCTTGCCCAGAACTGTCAATTGGTTTTGCTCTTCGATTATCTGGTCAGTAAGAGTAAAAATTATTTGGCCTTTTTTATCTTCGCCTTTCCAAAAGAAAAAAGTATAAAGAGTAGAAACAGCGCAAATCAACGACAAGACCAAAGCAATTATTAAATAAGGGCGGTTATTATCGCAAAAGACAATGAGGATAAACGCGGCGCAAACGACTGCAAAACTTGCCGCCGACCAAAAGTAATTTCGGCGAACTATCTCGCATATTCCTAGTATTAGCGCACCTAATAATACGCTCAAAAAGAATAAAAAACGAAAGTTAATGACTTTTTTCATTTTTTGACAAAATTTCTTATTAAAAAATTATGCACAAAAATATGTTTAAAACAAATAAATAGTTAGGAGCAAGATAATTAAGGATCTACTTAAAACCACCTTAACCATAATTTTATTTTCGGTAACGACTAAGGTAATAGGGTTTTTCTTCAGATGGTATCTATCCAGAACGCTGGGCGCCGAGATGATGGGCGTCTACCAGGTAGCGTTTTCTGTTTTTATTGTTTTTTTAGTAATGGTTACCAGCGGTATCCCCATTACCGTTACGGCGTTGACCGCGCGCTCTCAATTTGACGGCAGCATTAATCAAGGCTCTACGGTGAGCGCGGCGGTTTTGATTAACATAATTATCAGTCTTTTAGCCGTATTTATTGTCTTGTTTTTTGAAAATATCTGGCGCTCAATATTTACCAATCCTTTAAGCTACAACATCTTGTTGATGCTTATGCCCGCCGTAATTTTTTCGTCCATAGGCGATTCTTATAAAGGCAATGTTTGGGGCAAAAAGCGTTATTTTGCTGTTTCGGGCATCGAGTTAATAGAACAAACGGTAAGGATACTGATTTGCATAATACTGTTCTTGTTTGCGAAAGACTCTTTTACGCGCGCGAGTCTAGCCGCGCTTTCTTTGTCGATTGCGTGCGGCGTAAGCGCGTTGATTATGATTTTATATTACCGAAAGCTTGGCGGACGGACGCTTGTTATGGAAGGACATTTAAAAAAAGTCTTTCAAATGTCCGCTCCCATTACAGTAATGCGGGTAAGCTCCGCTTTGGTAAATTTTTTGATAGCCGTGTTGGTGCCCAATAGATTAATAGCCTCGGGACTGAATAATTCGCAAGCTATGGAAGTGTATGGCTCAAGCGTAGGTATGTCTATGGGTTTCTTGTTTGCGCCCATATCGCTTACGGGCGCATTGGCGGTGGCGCTGGTGCCGCGCCTAAACGAAGAATACGAATGCAAAGACATGGCATGCCTTGGCAACACCGCAAAAAACGCCTTAAATTTTTCCATAATAGTCGCTTTTATTTTTATTCCTATGTTTTTAACCTTAGGAGACCAAATAGGAGTATTTATCTTTAAAAACCAACTCTCAGGCGAATTTTTAGCAAAATCGGCTATAATAATCATCGCCTTTACCATAGAGCATATAACCTCGTCAATGATGAATTCTATGGGACTGCAATATAAGGCGTTTATTAATTATTATATAGGCACGGCGCTGCTCGTAATTTGCATCTGGTTTTTGACGCCGATATTTAGAATAGACGCGTTAATAATAGGGCTTGGAGTATCCAACACAGTCAGCGCAATATTGCACATTTACCAAATCAAAAAATTAACCAATATGAAAATGGATTTTTTAAAAACTTTGGGGCTAAATTTTGCCTTTTTAATTCCCTCTTGCGCGCTTTCGTATTCGCTAAAACTTCTTCTAAAAGGCGCGCCTGACTTTTGGCGGCTGCTTGTCTGCGCCACAGTCGCGGTATTGTCGATTTTTCTATTAAATATCTGCTTTAATCTCTTAGATTTTTCGGCCTTCTTTAACTTCAAAAAACCTAAAAAAAGACTTATGGTTATTATAAAATAACATATATTGCAAAGTATAAGAAAATGGGCTATATTTAAATTAAGATAAAAAAACACAGGAAAAAGGATATGAATATTTTAAAAAACATCGAATTTGAAAAGGCTTTGGAACTTGGTTCTTTAGTGGACTATCACGACGGTCAAGTCGTAAGTCGCACATTGGCTCAAAACAAGCATGTAAGCGTTACTTTGTTTTCGTTTGCTAAGGGCGAAGAAATTTCTTCGCATTCTTCTAGCGGCGACGCGCTCGTAACCGTTTTAGAAGGCGAAGCCGAAATCACTATTGGCGACAAAAAGCATATAGTCAAAGGCGGCCAAAGCATAGTTATGCCCGCCCAAGTCCCTCACGCGCTTTTTGCTAAAGAGCGGTTTAAAATGCTGTTGGTAGTCGTATTCCCCGGTTAATTTTCATAAAAAAAGCGGTTTTTTAAAACCGCTTTTTTAACTTGCTTTTTCAATTTCCAGAATAGGTTGAGTCTTGTTTAATATGACATCCTCGGTAATAATAACCTTTTTTATGCTCTTATCCGACGGCATCCTAAACATAATATCCAGCATACAGGATTCCAAAATCGCTCTTAGTCCTCTTGCGCCGGTGTTTAGGCTGATTGCTTTCTTAGCAACAGCGCTGATTGCTGCCGGCTCAAACTCTAACTCGACGCCGTCGATAGCGAATAATTTTTGGTATTGTTTTATCAGCGCGTTTTTGGGCTCCGTTAGAATTTTTACCAAGGCGTTTTCGTCCAGCGCGTGCAATGAAACCACGATAGGAACTCTGCCCACAAATTCGGGTATCATACCGAACTTAATCAGATCTTCGGGTTGGGCTTCTTTTAGGACTTCGGATATTTGAACGTCCTTAGGGCTTAACAAATTGCCCGTAAAGCCCAGGCTGGCTTGGTTGCTTCTCTTATTAATTATCTTATCAAGCCCCACAAAAGCTCCGCCCATTATGAACAAGATATTGGTGGTATCAATCTGCATAAATTCTTGGTGCGGGTGCTTTCTGCCGCCTTGTGGAGGCACGTTGGCTATTGTGCCTTCTATGATTTTTAACAGCGCCTGTTGCACGCCTTCGCCGCTGACATCTCTGGTTATGCTTACGTTTTCGGATTTTCTTGCGATTTTGTCTATTTCATCGATATAGACTATTCCGCGCTCGGCGCGTTTAATATCGTAATCCGCGTTGATTATGAGTTTTAATAATATATTCTCGACATCTTCGCCCACATAACCCGCTTCGGTCAATGTGGTAGCGTCAGCCACCGCAAAGGGCACGTCCAAGATATGCGCCAAAGTCTTAGCCAATAGGGTCTTGCCGCAGCCCGTAGGCCCCAAAAGCAGGATATTGCTCTTTTCGATTTCCACGGTGTCTTGGGCTTTTGAGTTAAACGAATTAGAAATGTTATAATTGATTCTCTTGTAGTGGTTATATACCGCTACCGACAAGACCTTTTTAGCGTCTTCTTGTCCGACTATATAATTGTCCAGTTCGGCCTTAATTTGCTCAGGCTTGGGCAGATCTCTTATTATGGGTTGGGGTTTGTTGTCTTTTTTTATGATAGCAAGACATTCATTAATGCAGCTTTCGCAAATAAACACGCCGCTCGGCCCTACGACCAAACGCGAAACTTCGCTCTGATGTTTGCCGCAAAACGAACATCTATAATCTTTTTCTGTCAAAGTCAGCTCCTTTTTACAAAAATCTTATCGATTAGTCCGTATTTTAACGCCTCTTCGGCAGACATGTAGTAGTCTCTGTCAATGTCTCTTTCAATTTTGGCGGGCGGTTGGCCGGTTAGCTCGGACATTAGCCTAATCATCTTTTGCTTGATTTTTAAGATATGTTCGGCCTGAATAGCTATGTCGCTGGCCTGGCCTTGAGTGCCGCCTAGAGGTTGGTGAATCATTATTTCGCTGTTAGGCAAAGCAAATCTCTTGCCTTTAGCGCCTGACGCAAGCAAGAACGCTGCCATAGAGGCGGCCATTCCTACGCAAATCGTGCTTACGTCGGGCTTGATATAATTCATAGTGTCAAATATAGCCATGCCCGCGGATATACTGCCGCCGGGGCTGTTGATATACAAACAAATGTCTTTATCGATATTTTTTCCTTCCAGGTAAATTAACTGAGCAATTACCAAATTGGCGGTTACGTCGTTGATTTCGCCGTTTAGGAAAACTATGCGGTCTTCAAGAAGTCTCGAATATATGTCAAAAGATCGCTCGCCCCTTTCCGTCTGTTCGACGACAATGGGCACTAGACTGTTTTTGACTTGAAAATCTTTATACATATTTCTACCTCTTATATTTTATAACTGTTTTTTCCCAATTATTCTAGAAAATAAACTCATTATTAGCAATGGTCGCAGTGCTTTTTGTGTTCCTTAGGCTCAATTTCGACAAATTCGTTGTTGTCTTTTAAGAAAGCTTGGAACTTTTTCATAGTAATGTCGTTATAGGTGTAATTGTATTGCTGTTCGCTCATATTGGACATGTATTCGTCCACGGTCTTTTTGGCTCTTTCGGCGTATTCGGAGAACTTTTCCTTTAACTCTTCTTCGGTAGCACCTAGGTTTTCTTTCTTGATAATTTCTTCGATAGTCCAACGCATCTTTACGGTCTTTTGAGCGTCAGCTTTTCTGCTTTGTCTAAATTCCGCTTCGTCGGAATTTATATATTTAAAGTATTGCTCCAGCGTCAAGCCCTGGTAAGACAACCTAAACTTCAAATCATCTAACATGCGGTCAAGCTCTTCCTCAACCATTACGTCGGGAATATCCACTTCGGTAGCGTCTGTAATCATCTCAATGAGCTTGTTTTCTTTTTCCATGTCAGCTTGTCTTGTGCGCGCTTGAAGCAGTCTTTCCTTTATGGACGCTTTATACTCGTCCAAAGTTTCGTATTGGCTGGTGTCTTTTGCGAATTTGTCGTCCGCTTCGGGCAGTTCTTTGACAAAGATTTTGTGCAGCTTAATTTCAAACACCGCGTCTTTGCCTTTTAGATGATCTGCGCCGTAATCATCTGGAAATCTAACGTTTATATCCTTGGTCTCGCCGATTTTCATTCCGATGATTTGTTCTTCAAAGCCTTCGATAAAGGTATGGCTGCCGATGGTCAATTCGTAGTTTTGGGCGGTTCCGCCGTCAAACTTTTTGCCGTCAACCGAGCCCGAAAAATCGATTACCACGATATCTCCGTTTTGAACTTCGCGGTCGGTTACTTCTACCTTTCTAGCGGCTTTTTCTCTTAGGTGGTATAATTCGTGGTCAACATCTTCGTCTGTTACTTCTACCTTTTCAACTTCGACTTTTACGCCTTTGTATTGTCCTAGTTTGATAGGGGGTTTAACTAAGACGGTTGCGATAACGCTCATGCTTCCGTCTTCGTTCATTTCGTCTATGCTGACGCTGGGCCTGTAAATAGGCTCAATATCGCGTTCTTTTACCAATATCTCGCTATATGATTTTGCGAAAATCTCGTTAAAGGAATCTTCAAAGAATATTGAAGGTCCGTAAGCGGCTTCCAAAGCCTTGCGGGGCGCTTTGCCCTTTCTGAAACCGGGCAAAGAATATTTATGTTTGTTCTTTTGATAAGTATGTTCTACCGCTTCTTCCCATTCTTGTTTGTCGATTTTTATGTTTAATTTAACTTCTTTCTCAGCTCTTTCTACTGTGTATTGCATTTAGAAAATTTCTCCTATAAAATATTGTCAAGTTATTATACCCAAACAGGTAATGTTTGTCAAATGCAACTATGGTTTCTAAATGAGTATTTGTCACATTAAAAAATCGCTGTTTTTAATCAACGTTTTGGTGTATTATTATATTATTACTTAGACTTAGGGGTAACCGATGCCTTTTGACGCTTTGACTTTGACCGCCGTAAAAAACGAACTGCAAAAATCCTTAATCGACGCAAGAGTAGAAAAAATCTATATGCCCGCGTCCAATTTGCTGGTCTTTAACTTTCACGGCAAAGCGGGAAAGCAAAAGCTGTTAATCGCTTTGGACAACTACGCGCGCATACATCTAACCGACCAAAATTTTGACAATCCTCTCAACGCGCCGGCGTTTTGCATGCATCTAAGAAAATATCTTAACGGCGCCAGGCTTACCGGTATTAGTCAGCCGCCTTTTGAGAGAATTTTGGAATTAAATTTCAGCGCGCTAAATGAGTTAAGGGATACGGTCAATTTCAAAGTCATAGCCGAAATAATGGGCAAGTACAGCAATGTAATCGCCGTCAACGAAAAAGGAATCATTACCGACTGTGTTAAACATATACACCCCGATCTAAGCGCCAAAACTGAACATAAGAGAGCGCTTTTGCCCAATTTAGCTTATTCTTACCCTGAAACGCCCGATAAGATAACAATTGACGACAAGGCAGAGTTTTTGAGGCGGTTGGACGAGTTTGAAGGCGGAGCGCTCAATAATTATATAATGGGTTTTTTAAAAGGCATAGCGCCCTCCGTTGTTTATTATTTGATTAAAGACATTACCCATCTTGACAGAATATCTAAAGAGAGCATTTATAACAGAATTTATGAATACTCTCAAAAAGTAATTAACAACGATATCTCGCCTTTGGTTACTTTAAAAGAGGGCGAACCCGATGACTTTTATCTTGTTCCCTTTGATTTTGGACTAAACACTCAAAATTTTGACAGCATTAATCGGGCAATCGACCATTGCATGAGCTATAAAACGAGCGTCAGCGCCTTTAAGGTAAAATACAACGAATTGCATCAAGTCCTAAAAAGCCTGCAATCCAAAGCCGAAAAAAAGCGTTTTACCGCCGAAGTTAAGTTAAGAGAGTCCGCCAAAGCGGAAACGTATAAGCTTTACGGCGAGCTGATTTTGAGCAACCTTCACAACCTTAAGATAAAAGCTGACAAGGTCGAGTTATACAACTATTACGACGACACATATATAACCGTGCCTTTGGACATTCAACTAAACGCTCAAGCCAACGCCCAAAAATATTTTAAGAAATACAACAAAGAGAAAAAAGGCGCCCAAATAGCTCAAGAGCAAATAGACGAGCAAAACGAGTTTATAGATTATCTTGACACTGTTTTAGAAAGCCTAAGGCAATGCCAAGACCTAGAAGATTTAAAAGAAATCGAATTAGAGATGCGTCAAAGCGGTCTAATAAAAGACGCCCAAAAGCAAACCAAAACGGTTATCAGCCGTTATAGAGAATATGAAATAGACGGTTTTATAATAAAAGTCGGAAAAAATAACCTTCAAAACGAAAGGCTCTTCAGAGAAGCCAAGCCCGACGATGTCTGGCTGCACGCTAAAGACATACACGGCTCGCATACCGTTATCGCGACTAATAGACGCGAAGTCCCCGACGATGTTTTGGTAAAGGCCGCCGAAATTGCCGCGTATTATTCCAAAGCGCATATGTCTCAAAACGTGCCCGTGGATTATACATTAATTAAAAACATAAAAAAACCGCCCAAATCGGCTTTGGGCAGGGTAATTTATACTCAACAAAGAACATTATATGTAAATCCAAATAAGCGAGAAGAATATCAAAAAAATTAACTTTGAAGTTTTGCTATTACCTCTTTTACCTTATCCGCAAGCCCTTGGGCAAGCGTTTGCGCCAGCTCTTCATCCTCGCATTCAATCATAATTCTGACTTTAGGCTCCGTGCCCGAAGCGCGGATAAGCAGTCTGCCTTTATTGGCAAGGGCTGAGCCTATTCTTTCTATTTCGGATTGCAGGCCCTCGTCCTTTAGAATTTCGTATTTTAAATCGGTTTTTATATTAATATTGACTTGGGGGAAAGTCTCATAATCCGCCAGTTCCTGCACGGTCTTGCCCGTCTTTTTTAACACATTTACAAGTTGCAGCGCCGCCAAAATGCCGTCGCCGGTGGGAGCGAAGTTTTGCAAGATTATATGACCGGATTGCTCGCCGCCCAAAACAAGCCCGCGCTTTTGCATCTCGCAAGCGACGAAGTGGTCGCCTACGTCCGCTCTTACGAGCTTAATCCCGAGTTTTTGGAGAGCCAATTCCATTCCCATATTGGTGTGGTGAGTGCCCACGACCATATTGCCGTTTAATTTTTTGTTTTCATGTAAATATTTGGCCAATAAATAAACCGCCAAGTCGCCGTCTATGAGTTTGCCCTCTTTGGTGGCGGCTATTACTCTGTCGGCGTCGCCGTCAAATGCAAAGCCTATATCGGCCTGGTGCTCCATAGTTTTTTTAATAATAAACTGTTCGTAAAGCGCGCCGCAATCCACATTTATATCGTGTCCGGTATTATTGCAATTGTAGCAATAGACCTCGGCGCCCAGCCTTTCAAAAATTTTGGGCGCGACTTCATATGCCGCCCCGTTGCTGCAATCCAGAACTATTTTGAGCCCTCTAAAATCGTCCTCAACGGTATTGATTAAAAATCGTATGTATTCTTCATGAGAAGACAGATCATGTTTTAGCGTTCCAAAAGTCTGGGAATGATTAAAATTGTTTTCTTCAATAAATTTTTCTATAAAATCCCGCTCGGGCTCGCCTAATTTAGCGCCGCTATTGTCAAATATTTTGATGCCGTTATATTCGGCCGGGTTGTGAGAAGCGCTGATTACCACGCCGAAATCGGCCTTATAAAGAGTTGTTATGTATGAGACCGCGGGCGTCGTTAAAATACCCAAATCTATAACATTTCCCCCGCCCGCCAATATTCCTGCGGTTATCGCGCTCTTTAGCATATCTTTAGAAACTCTGGTATCGGTGCCTAAAACTACTAAGGGCGAGCGCTTTAGCGCCGTCAAAGCGTTGCCCACTTTTGCCGACAATTCTAAGGTTAAATCTTTATTGGGGATTCCTCTAATTCCGTCCGTTCCAAAATATTGACTCATGATTTTCCTTTAAGGTTTTTTTCGCTTATATATTATATGCCGTTAGTTTATTTAATGGTTTTTTACCACCAGGAAAACACATATTGGTTTAAGCAGCTTACCAACGCCAGAACAATTAAATACAAAGAAAACCATTTATAATTACATTTTTGAATTAATCTAAGCATTAATTTAATCGCCAAAAAGCCGCTTAAGCCCGCCGCAATCATTCCGGCGATAACGCAAACAATGGGAACCGCGTTCCAATCCTGCACCTTGATTATCTCGAAAAATCCCGAGCCTAAAATTACAGGAATGCTCATCAAAAAAGAAAACTTTGCCACGGTTTCCCTTTTTGCGCCCGCGTAAACTCCGCCGCTTATTGTCGCTCCGCTTCTAGAAATCCCGGGAACTATAGCTACGGCTTGGGAAACGCCCATAATCAGGCTCACTTTTAAATCTAAGGGTTTGTTTCGAGGATATTTTTTTCCTATAAATTCCGTCGCCAAAAGCAACAGCGCGGTTATCAAAAATCCTATCCATAAAAACTGCCCGCCGAACAAAGCTTCTATCTGATCCGATAACAAGAGCATAACGATACCGGCCGGCAAGGTGGCTATAATTAAACAGCCCATCGTCTTAAACGGAGGCTTAAACAAATCTATAATATCTCTAAAGAATACGGTAAAAACTGCGGCCAATGTGCCCACATGGAGCATTACGTCAAAAAACAATAAATCGCCTTGAACGCCTAAAATGTTTTGAAATAATACCAAGTGACCGCTAGAGGATATCGGCAAAAATTCGGTCAAACCTTGAACCAGCCCCAGCAGTATAGCTTCCCAAATGTTCATCAAAAGTCCTTTGGTGATAGATTATTGCGGCGCTTTATTAATGATTTTCGCCATATGAATAACTATAATAATAATAGCGCCTACTGTTTTTCTTGGATTTATTCAGCACAACTCCCAATAAGTTGCCGTTGACATATTTTATTTCTTCGATCGCTTTAGAAACCTGTCTGTAATCAGATACGCCTTCTTCCACAACCATTACTACGCCGTCGCAGTTATTAGATAGTATCAAGGCGTCGCTGACAACGCCTACAGGCGGCGTATCAATTATAATCCAATCGTATTCTCTTGTTAAGTTGGCGATTAAATTGGTCATCTCTGCGCTTAACAATAACTTAATAGGGTTAGGCGATTTTAGACCCGCGGTCATATACCATAGGTTATCCACATTAGCTTTTTTGATTGCGTCTTCGACTTTGACGTCATCGCAAAGCACGTGGGTAAGTCCTATTGAATTTTCGTCTTTAAACAATCTGTGTACGCAAGGCTTTCTTATATCGCAATCTATCAGCAACACTTTAAAGCCGCTTTGCGCCATCGCTATGGCTAAGTTAGCGCTGATCAACGTCTTGCCCATATTTTCGCTGACGCCGGTAATCAATACCGTTCTGGAAGTTTTTTGAGCAAAAGTAAATCTTAAGTTAACCGCGAAAACTCTAAAAGCTTCCGCAAACGAAAAGTTAACATCCTTGTCCGTAATTAAGGGATAATTTCCCTTTTTGCTGTTAGTCTTGTTCTTTTTATTAAACATATTTAATTACCTTTCTTTAATTCGGAAACATCGGGTATAGAAGCGATAACAGGAACATCAAATTTCTCTCTGATGTCTTCTTCGCTTTTTATCTTGACATCGTAATAGTTAATTATCAATATTACGCTAACCGCAAGTATCAAGCCGACCAGCGCGCCCAAAAACATATTGAGCGGTATATTGGGCCTTATGACATCTTTTTCTTCCGGAATGCTGGGATGGTCCAAAACGACGTATTCGGCTTTTATGGTAACATCGGCTGACGCGGGCTCGCTCATTGTCCTGACTTTTTTCATTGAAACATAATTATAGGACGCAAGCAAAACCATGCCAAATTCGGGATTTTTTACCACAACGGAAATGGTCAAAAAGCCTGTATCTTCATTGGAAAAATTAAATTCAACCTCTTTTTTTAGACTCTTTTTGGTGTAACCCAATTCTTCAGCCCATTCGCCTACCGTTTTATAATCGGTTTCAACCGAAATATCTGCATCTTTTTGAGACTGAATGGCATCATATGTCAAAAACAATTCTTCCAAATCTTGATTCCATATGTCTTCAAAAATATAATCCGCTTGGGTTATATGAGTCTTAAATTTTGAGACCAACTTATTAAATGCCTGATCCTCTTTGTTGGATAAGCTGGCGCCCGGTTCGCTGCCTTCTATTATTTTGCTCAAATAAGATGTGGTTTTAATTTCATATTTATCGTCTATTAGGAAAAACGAAAACAAGAACATTAGTAACGCGCCGGCTAACACAAAGGCCAAAATTATCTTCCATTTTTTTATGATAATAAAAAAATAATCTTTGAGAGAAAGTTCCAAAATAATAACCTCTAGTCTAATAATTTTGTCGAATAACAAGTTAATTATAACAACTTGGAATAATTATTTCAACATATATTCTTAGTGTTTTTTGAAAAACAATATTTTTAATGTTTCATGTCAAGAAAAACTATAAAAGAAATTTTTGTATAAATCTAAAATAAAGCTGTCTTTTTTGATACCAATATGTTATAATTAAAAAAAATCTAGGTTTTTTAGATGAAATTACACGAGTTGGCCGAAACCCAGTTTTCTAAAGTCGTTCGGAAATTCGCTTCTAGCGTATTTTTTCCCCTATTTATCGCTATAATTTGCTACATTTCTTGGGCCTTTTCGCTAATTTTCGTCGGTTTGGGAATAGCAACCGCTTTGTTTGTCATATTAATGGTGACTCAAAAAAATTCCATATACGCATATCCTATCTTTTTGTTAATCTTTTATATGTTCCCGGACTTTAAAAAATCCTATTATTTTACGGGCATTTATTTGGGAATTTGCGTAATAGCAGTTTTATACAATATTTTTGTTTATAAAGTAAAACTTAATAAAGGCGGATTGTTTTACCCCATTCTAGCCACTTTTTTTGCGGCCGCTGTGGGCGGAATTATTTATACGACCATTACATACGGATTTTTTAAATACATAAAAGACACCCTTTTTATTCTTTTATTGACAATTTCTTTCGGCGGCGGGTATTTGTTTTTAAATAACACGGTATCTACGCAGGAAGTTAATTATAAAAAATATATTTCCATTACATTTTGCTTTCTTTCGGTATTGCTTATAGCCCAAATGGTGACATATTACTGCAATGTTGAAGACGTTCTAAAAGCCATAGCTAACAAGACCTTGCGCATAGGCTGGGGCAATACCAACACTTTGGCGACCATGCTAATGGTTACCATTCCTTTTATCTTATACCTTTCAACCCAATACCGCTACGGCGCTTTTTTAACCATATGGGCTTTTTTAGTTTACGGCGCCATATGGGTAACGGAATCCCGCGGCTGCATTCTTGTTTCCACGCCGTTATTGCTTTTTTATGTTATTTATCTAATCATAAAATCTAAAGGCCTCACAAGGAATTTATTAATCGCCATTATGGCGGCTTTGATAATAGCCGCCGCGGCGATATGTATTATTTTTAGAGACTATTTATATCAAGTTTTTTCAAAAATGCTCCAAAAAGGCCTGGACGACAGCGGCAGAATTGAATTATATCAAGAAGCTTGGGAACTGTTCAAAAAGCACTTTATATTTGGCACGGGTTATTTTTATAAGACCGATCAAACCAAAAGCTTTATGTATATGTTCCACAGCACGCCTTTGCAGATAATGGCAAATTTAGGCGTGGTGGGCGTTATAGCTTTTGCTTATTTTTATTATCATAAATATAAAATCTTATATAAAAACATCAAGAGTTCTTTCGGCATGGCAATAATTATGTCAATCTTGTCGCTGGAACTCTATGGATTAATAGACGTTTCTTTGGTAGTATATTTTATGGCAATTACCACTATTTTGCTGTTAATAATCGCTCAAAGAAATTCAAATGAAAAATTAGAGGGAAGAGAATGACGGAAGCGCTAAAAGTGATTGATAGTATCTCTATCGTAATGACTGTAATTTTACTGCTGTTAAGCTCTCATATGTTGGTTTATTTCTTTGTTTCGGTTTTTTTGCCGCCCAAAAAATATAAAAAGGCGGATAAATTTTTCAGATACGGCGTAATTATACCCGCCAGAAACGAGCAAAAAGTAATAGCTCAGTTAATAGACAGCATAAAAAAGCAAAATTACCCGTCCCACCTTATAGATGTTTTTGTAGTCGCCGATAACTGCACGGACAACACCGCCAAAGTAGCCAAGGAAGCCGGCGCAATCGTTTATGAGCGTTTTGACAATGTGAAGAAAGGCAAGGGCTACGCCTTAGACTATGTGCTCAAGAAAATTTTCGAGGACTATAAGAACAAAGATTACAAAGGCTTTTTCTTTTTTGACGCGGACAACCTCTTGACCGAGGATTTTATAGATAAAATGAACGACGCGATTGCCGAAGGTCATAAAATTGTTACCGGCTATCGCTCGCCCAAAAATTACGGCGAAAACTGGATAGCGGCGGGCAGCGGAATGATTTATCTTGAGCAGTCCAGGATTGAGCACCGCGCGCGCACCAAGCTAAACACCTCAACCCATATAAGCGGAACGGGCTTCTTTGTCGATTACCAGATCCTAAAAGACGAAGGCGGTTGGCCGTATAAAACTTTAACCGAGGACTTGGAGTTCTCTCACGCCAAAGTGTTAAGCGGCTATAAAATCGTTCAATGCTACGACGCTATTTTTTATGACGAACAGCCATCCAGCCTAAAAGACATGTTTAACCAAAGAGTCCGTTGGGTTAGGGGCAACTACAAATGCATGAGCTTGTTCAGCTTAAAATATTTAAAGACCTTTTTAACTACGGGACAGCTTGCCGCGCATGACCTTAACTTCGTATTGCTGCCCATTCCCATAATTACTTTTACCTGGGGAATAGGCTCGTCAATTGCTCAAATAATAATGGCTATTATTTCGCCCGATATCCTGTTGGGCGACATTATAATTAAATTCGTCATTATCTTGGCGGTCTTTTACGCGATTTTGTTCTTTATAGCCTTGACGGTTACTATACTCGAATGGGACAGAATAATCGCGCCTAACAATAAAAAAATATTATACGCCTTTACGTTCCCCATCAATATGGCGTCTTATGTAATAATAGTATATAGAGCTTTATTTAAGGTAAAGAATTGGAAACCTATAAACCGTTCCAGCACGGATACCATTGATTCTTTAAAAGCTAAGGCAAAATAACTATCTTTCTGTTAATTCTTTTATAACTTTAGGAATATTGTCTATTATGTCGCTCGCCAAAACGCTGTAAGAGCCTTTAAGGCTCTCGGCTTTTTGCGCCGCGAGTCCGCAAATGTAACAAGCGGCAAAGCAAGCGTCCAGCGGCGGCAAGACTTTTTGAAGCGCGCCCATGCAGCCCGCCAAACAATCGCCGCTTCCGCCCTTGGCTTGAGCGGGCGTGCCGGTGATATTAATCAATACTTTTTCTCCGTCCGTTATCACAGTGGCGTTGCTCTTTAATACCGTGATTACGCCGTAATCTTGAGAGAACTTTTTGGCCAAAGCTATGGAGTCGCGCTTGACTTCGTCTATTGAGATATTTATTAACCTAGCGAATTCTCCAATATGAGGGGTTAAGATAACGCGGCAGTTTGTATCTTTTAGGCTTTCTAAATTCAGGCTGTTAATTCCGTCGGCGTCGATTATAACCGTCAAAGAGTATTTTTTTAGGACATAATCTATAATCTTGCCAACCTCGTCGCTCTTTCCAAGCCCCATTCCTATAATCAAAACATCGGCTTTGTTAAGCAAGCCGTCTATCTCATCTTTGACAAATACTACTTTGCCGTCGGAATCGGACAAAAAATAGAGCATGCTTTCGGTCACCCTAGGCATATATGCGCATTTTACGGAATCGGGCACGGCTAGAGTAACCAATCCGGCTCCACTAGTTAAGGCGGCGTTTGCCGCGCTTAGCCCTAAATACGCCGCGCCGCACATATTGGCGCTTCCGGCAATAATCTTGATGTTCGCAAAGTCGCCCTTATGCGAACTTTTCTTGCGCTTGGGCAAGCAGATTTTTTCGGGAACTAACACATAATCGCCTTCGGGGATAAAAGCGCCTATATCGTCTAAAATTATTTCGCCGCAATTATCAGGGCCTTGGTGTAAAAAATGGCCTAATTTATAGCCAACAAATGTTACCGTCAGATCCGCCCTAACGCAAATTCCCTCGACCAAACCGTTGTCCGAATTAAGCCCGCTAGGAATATCCGCGCTGATGACAAAGGCGCCGCTGTCGTTAATGGCCTGAATTATCTCTTTTAACCGGCCTGCGACTTCTTTTTTTAAACCTGTGCCCAAAATAGCGTCGATAATTATGTCGTATGTAGAAAAATTTATTTCAAAGTCTTTATATATCTTAATCTTGGTATTTTGAAGCTTTTCAAAATAGTATTTGGCCGCTTGGCTTTTAACCTCGCCCGTCAAAAACACGTCTGCTTCTAAGGCGTCCGCCAAAATACCCGCGCAAGCCAGACCGTCCCCGCCGTTGTTGCCGCCGCCGCAAACAATCGCTATCTTTTTTTTATTTAACTTTAGCGCCGCTTGCGCCAGAGCCTTGCCTGCTCTGCCCATAAGGGTAACGGTATCGACTTTTAAGACTTCTTCGTTATACTTGTCAATATAATTCATCTGCTGGGACGAATATAAGAACATATTAAAACCTCTATTTAATCAAGCACACCGCAACGGCGTAATTTTGGCTGTGCGAAATGCTTACTTCGACAGTCCTGTCTTTTAGCAATTCTTTAGCCTTGCCCAAAAATACAAGATACGGGCTTCCAGACGGGGCGTGCCTTATCTCCAAATCATGCAACCCTATGCCGTTAAAGCCCGTTTGCAAAGCTTTGACCGCGGCTTCTTTTGCGCAAAAAAAGCCCGCTAAAGTTTGGATTTTTCGGCCGTTTTTTTCGTAATATTCCCTCTCGTATTGGGTAAAGGCCTTTCGATAAAAAGATTTAGTGCGCTCAAGCGCGGTTTTTATTCTGTCTATTTCTATTATATCGATTCCTATCATTTTATCTGAGGTTTTACTGCGTTTAAAACGGCAAGTCTTACCGCTTCAGTCGCGCCGACTAAAATGCTATTAAATTCCGCCTTTTTATCTCCTACGCTTGCCGCAAACATGGTGTCGCCGTCCAGCATGGTGTGCACGGGTCTGATGGACAGCGCCAGCCCGTCATGAGCGACGGCCGCCATTTTGTTAACCTGTTCTTTGTCCAAAGCGGCATCGGTAAAGACTACGCCGATAGTGGTGTTGGTTCCGCTTTGGCTTTGAAACATACTTAGGTCGTTATTTAATATATAACTGGTCGTGTCCAAAAACTCGCCAAGGCTTAGCTTTGCGCCCGCCAAGATTCTGCCGTTATGGCAGTCGAATATATCGCCAAAAGCGTTGACCGCCACTAAAGCGCAAACCTCGGCTTGTCCTATCTTGACGCTGGCGTATCCGACGCCGCCCCAGCTTGAATTAAACAAGCCCAAGATTTTTCCCACTGTCGCGCCCTTGCCCGCGCCTACGCGGCCGCATTGACAATTGTCTTCTTTTGCGTTTTTGCACGCAGTGTATCCCATCTCGCTGTCGGGATAGTGCAGTTTCCCGTCGTTTAAATCGTATAAAATAGCGGCGCTGACTATGGGAACGATATGCTTGCCCGTATTAAAGCCCCAGCCTTTTTCGTGCAAAAATCTCATAACGCCGCCCGCGGCGTCCAAGCCGAAAGCGCTGCCGCCGGCAAGCATTACGGCGTTTATCTTTTTAACCGTATTGCCGCACCTTAACAGATCTGTCTCGCGAGTGCCGGGCGCGCTGCCGCGCACGTCCACGCCCGCTACCGCGCCTTGCGGAAAGATTACCACGGAAACTCCTGTATAATCGTTGTTGCAATGGCCAATCAAAACATTTTCCATAAACCAACCGCCTTTAATTGAAATTGAAACTGACTTCGCCGCCTACGGCAATTTCGTCCTTGCCTTGACGGTTTATTATAAGCAATCCGTCCTCCGTCAAGCCGACCGCCCTTGCCTCAAAGACGGCATGGTCGTCTATTATGTTTATCTTTTTACCTATCATAGCACATTTTTTTGTATAATGCATTACAATATCCTGCGATAAGTAATAATCAAAATATCGAACTACATTTTTTATAATTTGCGCTCTGTCCAGCCTTTGTTCTTTTAGTTTAGCCAAAGAAGTAGCTTTTTCGGACAGTTCGGAAGGCAGTTCGTTGTTTACATTAATGCCTATCCCTGCAATTGCCCATTGTAGAGTATCCACGTCCGCCAAAGTTTCGGTTAAAATTCCGCAAACCTTCTTGCCGTGGATATAAATATCGTTGGGGTATTTCAAATATGGCTCAAAGCCTAAATCTCTTAACGCGTCAAACACCGCAAGCCCCGCCGCGAGATTGATAAGCATACACTGTCTGGGGCTAAACGAGGGCTTGATAATATAAGACATATATATCCCGCCAAAATCAGAAACAAAACCTCTTTGCCGTCTGCCGCGCCCTTTGCTCTGAGCGGCCGCGACAACCAATTCAACGCTATCGGCCAGCTTTCGCGCTTCCAAATTGGTTGATTCGCAGTTTTCAAAAAACTTCGTCTTTTTTTGGGTTATTGATGAAATTATATCCCCGTCAAGACAGTCGTTTAGGCTTATAAGCTTATGGCCGTTTTTGGATACGCTTACTATTTCCAGCCCTTTTTCTTTTAAGTCCGAAATAGCTTTAGAGACAGCAGCGCGGCTTACGCCTACCAAAGAGCCAATATGCTCGCCCGAGACAAATTCGCCCATATTTTCATATAAAATCTTAAAAACCTTGTTCGTCATCTTGTCCGCCAAACAGTTCGTTGATAATGCCTATATAATCGTCCCATTCAAAGCCGTGCGCGTATAAATAATTGGCAAGATTTTTTTTGAGTTTTATATCCAGCGTCTTGCCCTTGATATATTTTTGAGCTAATCTTCTGATTGTCTGTTGTTCTTCTTCTTTGGATACGGTCTTTAGGGCTTCGTCTAGTATATAATCGCCGATGCCCCTTTGTCTTAACTCGGCGTAAATCTTTTTTTTGCCGCTTGAGGCCTTTTTGTCATTAATATAAGCCTGCGCGTATTCTTTGTCGTTTATGTAGTTATAACTTTTGAGCTTATCTATTACGACATCCACAACATCGTCTGAATAACCTTTTTCCAATAAATATTTTTTTAATTCGTATTTTGTCTTTAGCGTCTTGGACAACAGCTTTATGGATTTTGCAAAAGCGCTTTCTATATCGCTCTCTCTGGACAGCTCCCGCAGCCGCTCCAAAGATATTTCGGTTCCCACCTTGAGACGGTTTTCTATCGCGACAATTGCCTCCATGCCGCAAGCAAACTCGCCGTCCAGGTATATATTGACGCGCGATTTGTTTCTTTTTTGAACTGAAATATCGGTAATGATAGACATAATTATTATCTAAATAATACCACATAAAAATCTCTTGGGCAAACCTAAAATTTTAACGCAAGAATTGGCCATATCGTAAGAATATTTTTTTCTAAAATACTTATACTAAAAACCGTAAATATAAGGAGGTATAAATATGGGTAAAAAACTTACATCCAAGGACTTGGAAGTTTTAAGCGAAATGATGCTGCTTGAGGATCTAGCCTATAAAAAGGCTACCGAATATAAGAGCAAGTTTAAAGACCAAGCTTTAAAAGACCAATGCGATGTTTTGGCCGAAAACCACAAGAACAGATTCACTCGCCTAAACGACTATTTGTCCAGCCATAACTAAATAGGAGGAAAGACTATGAGTACTTTTAAAGAAAAAGATATGCTCCAAGATTTATTGGTGTTAGAAAAGGATATCGTAAAAGCTTACGGAAGCTATTTGGTAGAAGCTTCGTGCCCTAAACTAAGAGATGTTGTATCCCAAAATCTTGAGGATACCGCAAACGACCAATTCGGAGTGTTTAACCAAATGCTGTCGCGCGGATACTATCCCGTAAAGGACGCCCCCGAACAAGAAGTAACCCAAGCTAAAGACAAATTCGGCGATATGCTTGGCATGATGAATTAAAATATATAAAAATTAAATATCTCTTAAAAAAAGAACGATTTTTCGTTCTTTTTTTTATTGCCTTCGCAATATAGATAATATTAGACCGCTTTTTAAACGAAAAATTTCAATAACAGGTAAAAACCTTTGGACGCCAATTATTATTTTTTAAGCGTTAAAGACCCTGATTTTAGTGTATTCTTCAAGACCTTGACCAAAACCCAGCAGCGCGAGTTTGTTTGGTGGTTTGTTTACGAGCCGGGCAAACCCAAAAATAGTCTTTATATAAACAGACAGGACAATCGCGCGTTTTTTATAGAGTTTGTCAGACTATGCGAATTGTATAAACATAAGCTAAGCGTCGGGCTTATGTTTAAAATGCTGGAGTTTGCCAAATTTAATTATTTTGACGATTACGCTTATGTTGAAGACAAACAAATAAAGCTCTTTTATTCCCTAAGAAATAATCCTATAGCGCGCAGGATATGCAAAGATTTGTGTTACGAAAAAATACAAAAAGCCCAGAAAAAATCGGGCGTGTTTTTAAAGGTTTTGATAGCGCTGGAATCCGAAGATAATATTCAAGAGGCGATTAGTTTATGCCATAGGGCTTTGCAATTAGATTTGGACGCCTCTACTAAAGATAGCTTTTTAAAACTTCTTCAAAGATTAGAAACCAAAGCCCCTAAACAATCTTAGGGGCTTTTGCTTCGCTAAATCCAAGATATTTTGCCAAGTATCTATTCAAAACATAATAAAGCGCGACCGTTATTGCCAAGTTTGCGGTTATTACTATCGGCTGGAATATTATTCTGGGAAGAGGGCTGCCATACATTAATTGCGCCACATAGTTTTGAAACGGAGTTAATGTAGGGTTGTTAAACAAAACGGCAAGGCCTATTGTGTTTACTCCCAAAGTCGTTACAAACATGGAAATATAAGCGCCTATAATCAATCTAATTTCCGGCTTAAGTTTAGGGAACAATCTAAACACCACGCCTACCACAAAGCCGATTAAGCCGTTTCCTAAGGTCACTATTGGATTAGGCGTTCCGCCCTTTATAAAAAAGCCGATCAAATCGCCCATAGTTCCCACGGTAAAACCTACAAACGGGCCGAAAAAGGCGCCCGACAAAAAGCAGGGTATATAAAACAGGCTTACTTTGCCCGAAGGCAAGTCTATTCCAAACATCTTTAGCACGATAGCCAAAGCTATAAGGATCGCCAAATACGTTACCCTTCTGGTAGAATCTAATCGAAAAATTCGCGCTATTGTCTTTTCGGGCTTTTGCTCTTGGTTGTTTTCGCTAGGATTAATCTGAATATCTTTTAGTTCGTCCAAGGGCATTCTCTCCTTTTTATAAATTGTTTTGTATTTTCATACATTATAAGCTAATTTGTTTTTTTTATCAACGCATACGCATAGCTAACTCAGCTCAAAAGAATAAAATTCCAAAATTTTCCGCATATTAGAACTATGTTTACCATAATCGTTCGTGTAGTAATTATTTTGTTTTTGGTCTTATTTGTAGTAAGAATGATGGGCAAACGCCAAATCGCCGAAATGCAGCCCATAGAATTGGTAATTACCTACATAATCGCGGAGGTGGCATGCGTGCCAATGTCCGACCCTTCCATACCGCTGCATTACGGAATGGTGCCGATTTTGACATTGTTTTTATTGCATTACCTAATTAACTTTCTATCCCGAAAATCCCTAAAGTTCAGGGCGCTGATCGACGGGCACAGCGTTATGGTAATAACCCCTAACGGTATTAATTATAAAGCGCTAAAACAACTCAATATGAATCTAAATGACTTAATAGAAGCAACCAGAAGCCAGGGCTATTTTGACCTATCCGAGATCCATTACGCCATGTTTGAAACTAACGGTCAATTATGCATAATTCCTAAGGCAGAATACGCGCCTTTGAAGCCGTCTGATATAAAACTAAAGCCCAAGCAGCAGACTCCGCCCGTTTCGTTGATAATAGACGGCAAGCCCATAAATTTGAATTATTTTAAAATCACCAAAGAGCAGCTCGCCAAAATCATTAAAGACAAAACGGATAAAAAAATAAAAGAAATCGCTTTCGCTTACGCCGACGGAGAAGGATACACTTATATTCAGCCCAAACAAGGCAAATATATCACCGCTAAAATAAAAGAATTCAAGACCTCCGCCTAAACAGGAGTATAAAATGAAAAGGGCTATCGCGGCAATAATCGTATTGGCGATTTTAATAGCGGTTTCGGTTTTAGAAATCGTATATGTCGATAACAGACTAAACAGCTTAAAAGATAAAACTCTTGTCTTGTATCAAAATATGGAACAAGACAAATTGAATATTGACACGACAAAAAACATTGAGACAATTTTGGACATAGAAAGAGAATGGGAAAAGGATAAAAAAATCTTTAATTTCCTGTTTTCCCATAACCAGATAAATGAACTGACTTATAAGATTGTTTCGTTAAAGACCTATATAAACCAAAACGATTACAACATGGCAAACACTGCCGCCGCCACGATTCTAAAAAACTGCGATATGCTGCTAAGCTATTTCTATCCCAAGCTAGAAAATATCTTATGACCTAACCTTATCCAGCAAACTCATATCCACGTGGCAGTATCCGCCGGGATTTTTCTTTAGATATTTTTGATGATATTCTTCGGCCAGGCAAAAGTTATTAATCTTTTTGACTTCGGTTACAATGGGCTTGGAATATTTTGATTGCTCGGCCTGGATTCTCTTTTTTATTATATCCAAGTCGCTCTCGGACGCATAATAAATCGCCGTTCTGTATTGCCTGCCTATGTCGTTGCCCTGTCGATTGACGCTCGTTGGGTCGATAATCATAAAAAAGCAGTCGAGCAATTTTTCAAGGCTTACTTTATCAGCGTCGTATTTTATATACACCGTTTCGGCGTGGTCGGTATTTTTTATGTCTTTATAGGTAGTTTGAGGGCAAATGCCGTCGGCATATCCGACTTCGGTTTGTAACACTCCGTCTATTTGGCTAAAAAATTCTTCCACGCCCCAAAAGCATCCGCCTGCTAAGTAAATTTCTTTTTCTTTCATACTCTTATCCCTGGCTTAAAATTTGTTTTAGGTAATATCCTGTATAGCTATTCTCGACTTGGGCTACATCCTCGGGCGTGCCTTGAGCAATTATCTGTCCGCCCTGGTCGCCGCCTTCGGGCCCTAAATCAATGACATAATCGCAAACCTTAATTACGTCCAGGTTGTGTTCTATAATTATTACCGTGTTACCGCCCTCAACCAGCGCTTGCAGCACTTTGATAAGCCTATCCACATCCGCCATATGCAGCCCCGTAGTGGGCTCGTCCAAGATATAAACCGTCCTTCCCGTGCTGCGCTTGGCCAGCTCTGTGGCAAGTTTTACCCTTTGGGCTTCGCCGCCTGAGAGCGTGGTTGCGGGTTGTCCCAATCTGATATAACCAAGGCCGACTTCGTATAAGGTTTTGATCTTTCGATAAATGGACGGAATATTTTCAAAAAAGCTCATAGCCTCTTCTACCGTCATATCCAATACATCGGCTATATTTTTACCCTTGTATTTGACCTGCAAAGTCTCGCGGTTATACCGCTTGCCCTTGCACACTTCGCACGGCACATACACGTCGGGTAAAAAGTGCATTTCTATCTTTTTGATACCGTCGCCTTCGCAGGCTTCGCATCTGCCGCCCTTTACGTTAAAGCTAAACCTTCCCGCAGTATATCCGCGCTCTTGAGCGTCCGGTGTGGCGGCAAACAGAGTTCTGATTTCCGTAAACACGCCTGTATATGTCGCGGGATTGCTTCGAGGCGTTCTGCCTATCGGGCTTTGGTCTATATCTATTACCTTATCTAAGTGTTCCAAACCTAAAATCCCGTCGCAATTGGTGGGCTTTTGCTTGCTTCTGTTTAGCTCGCTGGATAAAACGGGAAACAAAGTATAATTAATAAGCGAGCTTTTGCCGCTGCCCGAAACCCCGGTTATAGCGGTCATAACGCCCAAGGGTATGGACACGTCTATATTTTTTAGGTTGTTTTCGCGCGCGCCCTTTATGACCAAATATTTTCCGTTGGGCTGTCTTCGCTTTTTGGGCACCTCAATGCGCTTTTTGCCGCTTAAATATTCGCCGGTTATGGAATTGGGATTATTCATTATGTCTTGAAGGGTGCCCTCGGCGACTACTTTGCCGCCGTGCTCGCCCGCGCCGGGGCCTATATCCACTATATAATCCGCTTCGCGTATGGTTTCCTCGTCGTGCTCGACCACAATCAATGTGTTGCCCAAATCCCTAAGGCCTTTTAGCGACTTTAATAACTTGCCGTTGTCGCGCTGATGCAAACCTATGCTTGGCTCGTCCAGGATATACAAAACGCCCATAAGGCCGCTGCCTATTTGGGTAGCCAACCTTATTCTTTGGGACTCGCCGCCCGAAAGAGTGCCTGAGCTTCGCGACAATGTAAGATAGTTTAATCCTACGTTGTTTAAAAACTTAAGCCGCGCTTTTATTTCCTTAATTATTTGAGAAGCGATAATCGCTTCGTTCCCCTCCAGTTTTAAATTCTCAAAAAACTCATAGCTTTTGTCTATCGACTTGTCGCACAACTCCATTATATTCAGCCCGCCGACCTTAACGCTTAAAGCCTCTTTTCTCAATCTCTTTCCGTGACAGGTTGCGCAGGGAATGGTTTTCATATATTTTTCTATTTCGTATTTTATATATTCAGATGAAGTTTCGCGGTATCTTCTGGCAAGGTTATTAACAATGCCCTCGAAAGCAGTATAATATTCGCCGCTAAAAGATTGGGAAGTATAAGCCACGCGCATCTTTTCGTCGGTGCCGTAAAACAAAATATCCTTTGCCTCTTGAGGCAAATCCTTAAAAGGCACGTCCAGGCTAAAGCCGTATTTTTCGGACAAAGCTTTAAAAAACATTCTCATATGATTGCTGTTGTCCAAATTCCAGCCGTTGATGGCGATAGCGCCTTGGTTTAAGGATAAATTTTCATCTTTTATCAACAGCGCGGGATCTATCTCGCTCTTAAAGCCCAAACCCGTGCAATCAGGGCACGCGCCGAAGGGGCTGTTGAAGCTGAACAAGCGGGGCTCCACTTCCTCTATGCTTATGTCGCAGTCGGGGCAAGCGTAAGACTCCGAAAACAAAGTTTCGCTTCCCTCGTGTTCTATTACCACTAAGCCGCTGGCAAGTTTTAACGCCTGTTCGACGCTTTCGGTAAGGCGTTTTAAGATATCGTTATTTATAACCAGTCTATCGACTATTACGCTTATATTGTGCCTTATGTTTTTTTCCAGCTTGATTTCTTCGTCTAGGGTATAAACAACTCCGTCGACTTTGACTCGCACGTAACCGCTGTGTCTTAGGTGTTCAAAGGTCTTGGTATATTCGCCCTTTTTACCCCTGACAATAGGCGCGTGGATAATAATCCTAGCGCCGTCGCCAAAAGCCATAATCCTATCGACAATTTGGTCAATGCTCTGGCGGGTTATTTCTTTGCCGCAGTTGGGGCAATGCACATGTCCCACTTTGGCGTATAACAGCCTTAGGTAGTCGTAGATTTCGGTTATAGTGCCTACCGTAGAGCGGGGGTTTTTTGAAGTGGTCTTTTGGTCAATGCTGATTGCGGGGGAAAGTCCGTCGATCGAATCCACTTCGGGCTTGTTGGTCTGGCCTAAAAATTGGCGCGCGTAAGAAGACAAGCTCTCGACATAACGCCTTTGACCTTCTGCAAATATGGTATCAAAAGCGAGCGTGCTCTTGCCGCTGCCCGATATGCCCGTAAAAACTACCATTTTGTTGCGCGGTATGGTCAAATCAATGTTTTTTAGGTTATTTTCTCTCGCGCCTTTTATTACTATATAATCTCTCATCTTTTTAGCCTTTTCCTCAATTTAGCGATTTCGTCTCTTAAGATAATCGCTTGCTCAAAATCCAAATTTTTGCTCGCTATCTCCATCATCGATTTTAATTTCTCTATCTCGGCGGGTATGTCTTCAAGTTTAATATTGGACGTGGTATCCGCTTTCTTGGTAATCTCCAGCGTGTTTGTTATCTCTTTTATAATGGTCTTGGGAACAATTCCGTGTTCCTGGTTGTATTTCATTTGGACGGCGCGGCGGCGGTTGGTTTCGTCAATGGCTCGCTGCATAGAGCCCGTTATGGTATCCGCGTATAATATTACTCTGCCTTGAGCGTTGCGCGCTGCCCTTCCGATCGTCTGGATTATAGCCCTGTCGCTTCGCAAAAAACCTTCCTTGTCGGCGTCCAAAATTGCAACCAGCGCAACCTCGGGCATGTCCAAACCTTCTCTTAATAGGTTAATGCCTACAAGGACGTCAAAATCGCCCTTTCTTAGCGCGCTTATTATTTCTATTCTTTCCAAAGTGTCTATCTCGCTATGAAGATAACGCGCCTTAATGCCGTAATTAATCAAATAATCGGTAAGGTTTTCCGCCGTCTTTTTGGTAAGCGTGGTAACCAATACCCTGTAATTTTGCGATATTGTCTTGTTTATCTCGCCTATTAAATCGTCGATTTGGCCTTGAACGGGCCTTACTTCTATCTCGGGATCGACCAGACCGGTAGGCCTGATCAACTGTTCTACCACCTGGTCGGCTATGCCTAATTCATATTCGGCGGGGGTAGCCGAAACATAAATTACTTGACCTATTCTTTGATTAAACTCCTCAAAATTTAAGGGTCTGTTGTCAAACGCCGAAGGCAGTCTAAACCCGTATTCGACTAGATTGGTCTTTCTCGCCAAATCCCCGTGATACATGCCCCTAATTTGAGGTATGGTCATATGAGACTCGTCGATGAACAATATAAAATCCTTGGGAAAGTAATCCAGCAAGGTAAAGGGCGGCTCGCCGGGCTCGCGCCCGTCAAAATACCGCGAATAATTTTCTATGCCGTTGCAATAGCCCATCTCGCGCAACATTTCCAGGTCATAGTTGACTCGCTCTTTAATGCGCTGAGCTTCTATTAATTTATTTTTAGATTTAAAATATTCAATTTGGATTTCTTTATCCTGGTCTATTCTTCTTAAGGCGTCTTCCAGCTTTTGCTGCTCTACCGCGTAGTGCGAAGCGGGAAAGACTACGGCGTGCTTTAACTCGGACAAAACCCTGCCCGTTAGCGCCTCGATTTCGCAAATTCTGTCTATCTCAGGTCCAAAAAACTCCACCCTCAAAGCGACTTCGGACTTGTCCGCAGGAAAGATCTCCACCGTATCGCCCCTAACCCTAAAGGTCGTACGGGAAAAATCGATATCGTTGCGCTTGTAGTTAATGTCTATAAGCTTTCTAATTAAATGGTCGCGATCCAGCTTGTCCCCGGGGCGCAAAGAAACCGCCAAATTGTAATATTCTTCGGGCGCGCCCAAGCCGTAAATGCACGAAACCGACGCAACGACTATAGTATCCCTTCGCTCAAAAAGCGAACAGGTTGCCGAGTGCCTTAGTTTGTCTATCTCGTCGTTGATAGACATATCTTTTTCTATATAAGTGTCGGTCGTGGGAATATACGCCTCGGGCTGATAATAGTCGTAATAGCTTACAAAGAATTCTACCCTGTTATTCGGAAAAAACTCTCTAAGCTCGTTACAAAGCTGCGCCGCTAGCGTCTTATTGTGGGCGATGACCAAGGCCGGCCTGTTGCAGTTGGCAATAATATTTGCCATAGTAAAAGTTTTGCCGCTTCCCGTAACGCCCAAAAGCACTTGGTTTTTTAATCCGTTTTGAATGCCTTCGGTCAGTTTCTGGATAGCGGCAGGCTGGTCGCCCGTCGGCTTAAATTTAGATATCAGCTGAAATCGTTGTTCCATTTTTTAACTTAATAACATCTTTAATATCATGGTAACCAAAAAGCTCAATACAGCTAACGCTACCGTTCTTGTTATTAAGAGCATGATATTTTTCTTTCTATCGCGCTCGTCTCGTAAGAAGTTTTTGCCCTTGTCCTTTAAATCTATTACAAAAACTTCTTTGTCTTTATCCATTGCGGTCGTCAAATCAAAGTATTCCGCGTAATTAAGAACATATACTATGTCCTTAATGCTGTCTTGAGATATCGGTTTGTCTTTGACAAAGAACTTGCCTTTTATTGCGTCGGGCAAATTGGTCTTTTTTCTAAAGAATTTTATGTATTTTTTTTCTTTGATATTGGCATATATCTGCTCGGCGCTCAAAATGGAACTGTCTTTGCCCTGCATCAAATCATATATAGCGCGCATTACCAATCTTTCTTTGCGGTTAATTGTCGCCATAAATCACCTTCCCTTAAATCAGCCACTCAAAAAATTTAATAATCAACTGTCCGACAATAGTGCCTAACATAGCCGCTAAAAATACGCCCAACCAGGACACTATGCTTCGTCTGGCTTTTTTTAGCTTTTGCTTAACCAGCGCTTCCTGCTCTTCCAGATACAATCTGCCTTGAGGCAAGATAGCAAGACACACATTATCTTCGTCCGAATATTTAAGCGAAACCATTTCTTGCTTTTGCAAAAACTTTATGGACGAGAGCAAACCCTCTTTATCGCTCTTAAAGGGCAAAGCTTCTTTTAGTTCGTCCAGCTTAATAATTATATATTCCTCGCCCTGAGCAGATTCGCTTATCTTTTTTAGGACAGTTCTTGTCAGTTTATCTAACATAAAAAAGCGCTCCTTTTTGACGGCGTTATTTAATTATTATAACACAAAACGCCGAAAGCGAAAACGCCAATAAGTTAAGCGAAGGCGATTAAACTTAAGATTTCAATGTGCGCTAAAAAATATATTTGCCTACTATATTTTATAATATAATAGGCAAATAAACAAGTGTTTAACCAAATGTTCATGAGGAAATTTATTAAATTTTTAACTTAATGATTTTTTAACCGCCTGCGTCCAACCGCTTATCAATTCTTGGCGTCTAGATTCGCTCATCTTAGGATAAAAAACATCATTTTCTGCGTTTTGTTTTATTTCGTCTATTTTCCAGAATTTTATGGCAAGACCGGCCAGATAAGCCGCGCCCAATGCCGTGCTTTCCAGATTTTTGGGCCTTAATACCTCGACATTGGCAATATCAGCTTGAAACTGCATCAAAAAATCATTCGCGCATGCGCCGCCGTCCACCGCCAATTTTTTAATCGGATATTTTAAGTCCTGCTCGCAAGCCCTTAAAACATCCATGCTTTGATACGCTATCGACTCAAGCGCCGCCCTTACTATATGCTCTTTTTGGGTGCCGCGCGTAATGCCTATAATAAGCCCCTGCGCTTGCGAATCCCAATAAGGCGCGCCCAAGCCGGTAAATGCGGGCACTACATACACCCCGCCCGTATCCTCTACGCTTTGGGCTAATTCTTGGCTTTGGGCGGAATTTTGGATTAAACCCAGACCGTCCCTAAGCCATTGAATGACCGCCCCGCCGGTAAACACGCTTCCTTCCAAAGCGTAATCAGGCTTGTTAGAAAGAGAAGCGCAAAGAGTGGTAATAAGACCGTTTTGGGATTTTACAAATTCTTTGCCTGCATTTAGCAGTAAAAAACAGCCCGTGCCGTAGGTGTTCTTTACATCGCCTTTTTCTATGCATAAATGCCCGAACATTGCGGCCTGTTGGTCGCCGACCGCGCAGGCAATAGGTATTTCCGCTCCAATAATCGAAGCATCGGTATAGCCCATAACATATCCCGATGGATAAACTTGGGGAAGTATACTCTTGGGAATGCCGAATAACTCTAGCAGATCGTCGTCCCATTCAAGAGTATTTATATTAAACAGCATAGTGCGGCTTGCGTTGGAATAGTCTGTTGCGTGGACTTTGCCGCCGCTCAAATGCCACATTAGATAAGTGTCAACCGTGCCAAATAAAAGCCTGCCCGAATTTGCCGCCTCTTTTGCGCCTTGAACATTGTCCAAAATCCATTTTACTTTGGAGGCCGAAAAATAAGCGTCTAACAAAAGCCCTGTTTTTGAATAAATCAACTCACCGTAGCCTTCGTTTTGCAGTTTTTGCATTAAGCCGGCGGTGCGACGGCATTGCCAAACGATTGCGTTGTAAACAGGCTTTCCGCTTTCTTTATCCCAAACAATAGCGGTTTCTCTCTGATTGGTTATGCCTATAGCCGCTATGTCTTGGGGGGTTAAGCCCGCTCTTCCTACGGCGTCTTTGAAAGTCCCGATTTGAGTTTGCAAAATGTCCTGGGGATTGTGTTCCACCCAACCGGGTTTGGGAAATATTTGTCTAAATTCGCGTTGAGATTTGGAAATAATATTACAGTTTTTATCAAAAATAAGGCATCTGGAACTAGTCGTGCCTTGATCCAGCGCCGCAATATATTTTTTCATCTTTCCCCCAAATAAGACTCTTTATTTTTTTAATTTGGATTCTTCTATAAAGTCCTTAAAGGTGTCTATGTCCTGAAACTTTCTATAAACAGAAGCAAATCTCACATAGGCTACGTCGTCAACTTTCTTTAGCTCTTCCATGACCATCTCGCCTATTTCGCTTGAGGGTATTTCTCTTGCCATAGAGTTGTTAATCTTTTTGACGATGTTTTCAACCAATTCGTCGATCTTTTGCATAGGGACGGGGCGTTTTTCGCAAGCCTTAATTATACCCATCTTAATCTTTTCAGGATTAAAAGGCTGGCGGTTTCCGCCGTTTTTTACCACCAGGATAGGAGTAGTCTCTATGGTTTCGTAAGTCGTCCAGCGCTTTTTGCATTCAAGACACTCTCTACGGCGTCTTATCGAATTGTTTTCGTCCGTTGCTCGACTGTCTATAACCTTGCTTTCTTCATAACCGCAAAACGGGCATTTCATTTTGTCCACCCTTTTTCTTTTTATTATACACTATCCGCATTTTTATACAAAATAAAAATAAACAGAGATATTGTTTTGGAATATTTATAAAAGACAATATAAAAAAATAAAAAAACGCCTAAAACAAAAGGCGTTCATAAAGCTAAAGAGAAAAAAGTATTTAAGACGACATATTGGGGTTTATGTAATAATCGTCGCCGTCTTGTTTGTAAATCGTTCCGTCGTCATTAGAGCTTTCGCCGTTAGGATAAAAGTCAACGCACAAATCTTCGTCATGGTGGTGGTGATGGGAACACTTGCCGTGATAGTCGCACCCGCATCCTTTGGGCCTTGCCGATTGATAAGACGGCCTTAATTCCACCAATATTACGTCCTCGCCTATCTTTTTTATATTGCACCATCTTATAAAGATATTGTCGGTGGTCTTAAACACCGCCCATTTTTTAAATCCGGGCACGACAAAACCTTCGATGCGCCCTCTTATATCAAACACGACGTCTATTATTTTGCCGAGTCTGCGCCCATCGACCAGATTTATAACGTCTTTTTTTCTTAATTCGCAATATGTAAGCTGAATTTCCATTTCTATAAAAGGCCTTAGTAAGTTATATATGATTTAAAAATGAATTGTGTGAATTATTTTTTTTATTTTTGATTTTCCAAAAATTTCAACCGCTATCCAAAATAATTCTTTGCAGAGTATAAAAGCCGTTTATAAAGCCAAAACTATATCTCACACAGCGTTTTTTGGAGGATGTATGGCAAAGGTTGAAATTTGCGGTCTTGATACTTCCACCCTTCCCAAACTCTCAAATCAAGAAATCATGGATTTAATGAAAAAGCTCAAAAGCGGCGACGAGCAAGCCCGTCAAGATTTTATCATAGGAAATATGCGGCTTGTGCTTTGCGTAGTTCAGAGGTTTATGGGCAGAAAGGAAAATATCGACGACATATTCCAAGTAGGCTGCGTAGGATTAATCAAAGCCATAGACAACTTCGATATGTCGCTCAATGTCAGGTTTTCGACCTATGCCGTGCCTATGATAATAGGCGAAATAAGAAGGTTTTTAAGAGACAACAACAGCGTTCGAGTTAGCAGGTCTTTGCGCGACACGGCTTATAAAGCGCTGCAGGCTAGAGAAGAGCTAGAGCTAAAGTGCAGCAACGAACCCACTATGGAAGAAATAGCCGCGGCGATAGATATGCCGCTTAGAGATGTAGTTTACGCTCTAGACGCCATAAGCGATCCGGTGTCCTTGTTCGATCCCGTGTATCACGACGGCGGCGACGCCATTACTTTGGTAGATCAGTTAAGGGATGAAAAAAATTCGGACGAAAACTGGACGGAAAACGTAGCCCTAAAAGAGGCTATCAGAAAACTGGCGGACAGAGAAAGACAGATATTATACCTAAGATACTTTGAGGGCAAAACCCAAATAGAAGTAAGTCAGGAAATAGGCATAAGCCAAGCCCAAGTATCGCGACTGGAAAAAAACGCTCTAAAGACTATTTCTAAAACGATGTAAAATATAAACGCCCAAAAAAATTGGGCGTTATTTTTATTTCTTTTTATCTTTTCCTTTTTGCTGTTCTTTAAAATACTCCTCGTTTTTTGCGCGCTCTTCGTGGCGCTCTTCCATATAATCAAGCCATTTGGGGTCTTTTTTCATAGTTATACTCCCTTTATATATATTATTTTCTATAATATTTTTCGCATTTTGGTTAATCGTATTCATAAAGATTTTATTATAAAACTTAGGGTAATTATAGATAATAATAGTATGGAAAAAAGGCTTTTGTTTTTTGTTTTAGCATTAATCATTTTGGCGGCAGTTTTATATTCAAATCCGGTTATAACCGCCGCGCCCGCCGAAAATATCGTTGAGCGTAACGGTTCTTTGGAATTATACGACG
Organism: Clostridia bacterium; assembly: GCA_036562755.1. Taxonomy (GTDB): domain Bacteria; phylum Bacillota; class Clostridia; order Christensenellales; family DUVY01; genus DUVY01. The sequence goes on from DATCJN010000026.1 coordinate 78,330, forward strand.
GCAAAATTTATCATATATTTTTCCACAGCCTTATAATAGAACCCAAAAAGGCGTTCTCCAGCGGCATGAAAAACGGTTATAACAACTGGATGACTACGCGCGAAGAGTTTAAAAAGATTTTGGACAAACTGTATGAAAATGATTTTATCCTTATAAATATCAACGAATTAATAACCTATAAAAACGGACAGCTGATAAGAAATAATATATACTTACCCAAAGGCAAAAAGCCGTTGATTATCTCGTTTGACGATATCAATTATTACGAATATATGAAAGGCTGCGGATTCGCGGACAGGCTAACGGTAAAAGACGGAAAAGTAACAACTATAGTAAAAACAGCTTCAGGAGAAAAAATTGACTGGGAGGGCGACGCCATACCTATATTGGACAGCTTCGTAGAAAAACATCCCGATTTTTCGCATAACGGCGCAAAAGGAATAGTGGCGGTTACGGGCTACCAGGGCGTCTTCGGATACAGATTAAAAAATGAACAAGAAAAAGCGCAAGCCAGGTTGATCGCTCAGACATTAAAAAATACGGGCTGGCTTATAGCCAATCACAGCTACAGCCATTCGGGCATGTTCAAAAAAGGAATAGGCCTGTCCGAATTTAAAAAAGATCTAGACAAATGGGATAAGTTTATAGCGTCCGTTGTAGGCAAGACCAATATTTATATATCGCCTTTTGGGGTATATTTTAACGCCAATGACGCTAAAATGAAATATCTAAAGAGCAAGGGTTATAATATCTTTTGCCCGGTTTATAAAGAAATGTCGATAAAAATACAGAATAATATTTTAATAAGCGAAAGGCTCAATATAGACGGGCTGACTATGCTAAAATACCCCAAAAGAATCCAAAAATACTTCTTCGACCCCTCGTCCGTTGTGGACTCAAGCCGCCCCCGCGTCAGAATTTAATCTTATGCCTTTTCTTTTATGTGGACATTTACTTGTTTGTAAGGTATAGCTATGCCCTGTTTTTCAAACTCCTTTTTTATTTGTTCCATCAAATCAAAATAAACCGTCCAATAATCGCTTCTTTTAACCCATACTCTCAAGACATATTCCATAGCGTCTTGACCGTGGGTGTGAAGTCGGGCAAAAGGCAAGGGTTCTTTTAGCGAAAGCGGATGGTTATACGCTATATCAAATAATATTTTTTTAACCGCATCGACATCGGCGTCAAAAGAAGCGCGTATTTTTAAATCCACCCTGCGCTTATCCTGCGCCGAATAGTTGGTTATAGCCTCGTCTATTATACTTTTATTGGGTATGGTTATTAATTTGTTATCTATGGTAAGCAGTTTGGTATAAAAAACATTGATAGAATCAACAGTGCCTTCGTATTCGCCATTGTAAATATAGTCCCCTACCTTAAACGGCTTAAAAATCAAAATCATAAATCCGCCCGCGAAATTGGACAGCGCGCCCTGCAAAGCCAAGCCTATCGCAAGCCCCGCGCTAGCTAAAATAGTAACAATCGAAGTCAACGGCACGCCCAATATGCTGATGACGGAAATAAATAATACGAGCTTAAAGCCGACCATCAAAAGACTCTTTAAAAAGGACTGAACGCTTATGTCCAGCTTTTTTAGGCCTTTTAGGCTTGTGAGCCATTTTATAAAATACTTAATTACAAACCAGCCTATAATTAAGACCAAAGCGGCGTGAAGAATCCTTATTCCCGCGTCAATTAACGCGTCCCAAATCTTTTGCCAATCAATCATAAAAATAGTTTTTGCAAAAAAGAAAAAAATAAAAAAGCGCCTTTAGATAATTCCTAAAGGATATTTTTTATCAGGCGGCGGGAACGCGCTGTCTATTAATTTTAGATCCTGTTCGTCTAGTTTTATATCTAGGCTTTTAATGTTATCTTTAAGATGGCTTGGCGAAGATGTCCTGGGTATAGCGATAGAATTAGAGTGTCTAAAAGCAAAGGCCAGCATTATTTGATAAACGGACGCGTTATGCCTTTTAGCGATTTGTCGGATTTGCGGGCATTCTATAATCTCTTTTCTGTAGCTTTGGTTGCTGGCAAGAGGCGAATAAGCCATCAAGGTTACGTTATGTTTTTGAAGCCAGGGTATCAAATCGTATTCTATGCCTCGCTCGCCGATGTGATACAACACCTGGTTGGCGATGCATTTTGAGCCGTCAGGGATTGCCCAAAGCTCTTCCATATCGTCCACATCAAAATTGGACACGCCCCAGTCTTTTATATAGCCCTTTTCTTTTAGGCTCTTAAACGCGGCGACCGTTTCTTCCAAAGGAATACCCCCTCGCCAGTGCAGTAAATATAAGTCAAGATATTCTACGCCCAGCCTTTTTAAAGAGTTAAGGCACGATTTTTCCATATTCCTAAAACCCGCGTTATGCGGATATACCTTGGAAACCAAAAAGATTTCCTCTCTTTTAAAAGGCTTAATAGCCTCGCCTATTAAGCTTTCCGACCTGCCGCCGCCGTACATCTCGGCGGTGTCTATAACTCTTATTCCGTTATTTATGGCCTGGCGTATGACTTCTATTTCGTCCGCGCGCTTTGAGGGGCTTTCACCAAGCATCCAAGTCCCAAGCCCTAGTTTAAAATCGGATAGTATCATAATTTAATTATACCATTTATATTGCAAAATCACCAATGCGCATACATCTTGGCGATTTCGCCCGAATCGCATTGAACCATGCATAAAAACTGCCGGTCGTATCTTTCGTAAAAAAGTCCATAGCGCCTGCTATGGACTTCTATTTATTAATGTCTCAAAAACTACAACGGTAAGTCTTTTTTGTTGAATTTGAATATTCCTGCAGCGTATGTTACAGCGCCTATTGCCAGCAGTATGGCAAATTTCCACAAATATGTCAGCGAGCCGTCCATTATGGATATGGCGTCAAACAACGAGATTACCGAAACATAGTTAAAGTATTTCATAGCCTCTATTCTTATGGCGCTTGGAATGACATTGGAGCCGAACAAACCCAAAATGGTGGCCACCAGGAAGAACATACTTAATCCGCCGCCAAAAGACATGGACAGTTTAGACCTGTTAAACCAGCTGGACGCTAGGAAGCATATTCCCGAAACCGCGAACATGGTTATAAACGCGCCCAAGTTTAAAAGCAACATTTGCCCGTAGGTTATGGTAAAGTCCGTGCCTTTTACCAAAGCAAGACTTACTACGCTCGCAACAGAAGTAAAGACGAACATCGCCAATAACGAGAAAATCAGATAAAACATCTGGGTAATGGTAACTTTTTTTCTCTTAATAGGCGTGGATAGCACGTAAGCCATAGCGCCCGAATCCACCTGGCCGGCTATTAAGTTGTTGGCGGTCATTATTACGAATATCATAGGAAGCAATAGACCCGCTATGCGATAGAACATTGAGCCTATTACCAGTTCATAAACGTCCATGCTGCCCAGCTCGCTTAGCGCTGTGATAACCTTTTCGGGAAGGCTGAAAAACATCGTCCTGCTCTTTTCTTCGATTACGGTTTGCTTGTATGCGTTAAGCTCTTGAGCGATTTGCTCCTCGGTATATTGACCGCTGTTTCTTAACTGACTTTCCTTAAAGTCTAATTCCGCCCTAAACGAGATAATAGCGCTGTAGGAGATATTGGTCAGTTTTTCTTTGGTAAAGTAATCCGAAATATAAATCTTTCTGTCGTCGTAGTCAAAGCTCTGTTGATAATATACGTCGCTTACCACGCCCGGTATGTAATTGGTGGCAAATTCGGTAACGCTCTCATCAGAGCCGGCAAAAGCCGTAATAGCCGCGGTTATAAACTCTCTTGCCGAATTTGCGTATTCCTCGCCCTGCTCTTCTAGAAG